>CAIUHY010000016.1 GCA_903899145.1 uncultured Actinomycetes bacterium | reverse complement strand
TCGCGCTCTTGATGGCGACACCATTTCAACTTTTGGAAGCGTCAAAGTAGTGACAGACAAGATGAGCACGCCTTATTTGATGGGTGCATCTATTGATTTCGTTGACACAATTGAGAAGCAAGGCTTCACAATTGATAATCCAAATGCGCAAGGTTCTTGCGCGTGCGGCGATTCATTTAACTAATCGCTAGCTCATCCATATGAAAGTTGCCGTTGCCGGCTCTGTCGGCCTTGACCACTTAATGACATTTCCGGGTAAGTTCACCGATTCATTTGTTGAAGGATCACTTTCTAGTATCTCCCTTTCATTTCTTGTTGATGGTCTTGATGTCCGCAGAGGTGGAACAGGGGCCAACATTGCTTTTGGCATGGGAGCACTTGGACTGCGCCCTCTTTTAATTTCTGCTGTTGGAAAAGACTGGGCCGAGTACAACACATGGCTTACACAGCACGGGGTTGATACAAAGCATTGCAAGATCTCAACGAAGGCTCACACCGCAACATTTGTTGTAACAACCGACTCTGCCCTCAATCAAATTGCTTCTTTTTATCCCGGCGCGATGAGTGAAGCTAGAGAGATTAATTTAGAAGAGATTATTAAAAAAGAAGGAGATATCGATCTGATCGTGATCTCTCCAGATGATCCCGAGGCGATGGTGGCTCATTCAGAAACTGCCAAAAAGTTAAAGATTCCTTTTGCTGCCGACCCTTCTCAGCAACTTGCTCGAATGGAGGGCGAAGATATTAAGAAGCTTGTCACGGGAGCGAGGTATTTATTCCTTAATGAGTATGAGCTCGCCCTGATTATGCAAAAGACGGGCTGGAGTGATGCTGAGCTATTTGATCAAGTGCAGGTGCGGGTAGTTACTTTAGGATCAAAGGGCGCCATTGTTGAAGAGCATGGTCAGCCAAATATTTCTGTGGGCGTCCCTGCTGAGAAAGCAAAAGTAGATCCAACCGGAGTGGGAGATTCATTCCGCTCAGGGTTCTTAGCTGGTCTTTCTTGGGGACTCAATCATGAGCGTTGCGCCCAGATTGGTTCCATGGTTGCAACATTTTGTATTGAAACAAAGGGAACACAAGAATATGTATTTGATAAGCAAACATTTATGAGCCGCTTTGAAGAGACATATGGCGCACAGGCAGCCAATGATGTTACAAACTTCATCAGCCCTCAGATGGGCTAGTTCTCCCTTTTTACATCAAAAGTTTCATTGTTTATGCGAGTAAAGCTATTACCTGTCATCCGTGCCCACGCTGTGATATCAGGAAGAGTGGCAGGGTCATCACTGAGTAGTCTCACAATTGCTTCAGTTTTTAGCGCGTGAGCTAACTTAATAATTGGAATCGGACAGCGCATCCCTCTGCAGTCAAGCTCCATTAATGGCGAATTTTCAGAACAAGATCTTTAAGTGTGGAGAGAAATTTATCTATTTCCATTTCACTGTGATCAGCCCGCAAACTCATTCGAACATTTCCATGAGTGAGAAGCCCCATCGCGGCTAATACATGGCTGGGTTGCATATTCATGGAATTACATGCGGAGCCTGAATCCACTGCATATCCAGACTTATCAAGTTCATCGACGAGCAACTGGGCATCAACATAGAGAAGCGAGAAAGAGAGTAGATGAGGTAAGGCAGTCTCTAAATCTCCTGCAATATCAACATCATCAATCTGTGTAAGAAGAAAATTGCGTATTTTTGCATTCAGCGCTCTGATCTTGCTCTCATGTGCATTGAAATCACTGACGTAGTTCTCCAGAGCAATTGCCCCGGCGATAGCTAGGGGAGTAGAAAATGATCCAGGTGTTACTCGTGAATCGTTATGGGGAAGTGGATTCACCCATCCCTTATCTGCAATTCCAAGAATGCCTAGACCTTCTGGTCCATTCCAGCTTCTGGCGTCCCAGAGAGCGCTGCTCCATTTTTGGGGTAGAGAGATGAGCGGTGATGCTTCGATGAATACTTTCCCAGCAAAATTATTAGGTACTACACCAGGAATTCCTGTCTCACCATTAATTGATTGGTAAGTGATGAGATCACTTTGTGTGCCAGTGGGCACGGAATATTGCCCAGTGATATCTACTGGCAATACTTCGGAGCGAATAGCGCTTGCTACAGCAAAGACTTCGGAGCGATCCACTGCCGAGTGGTAAAGAGTGGAATCGTTCGTGATCAGTCCAGAGATTCCTAGATGAAAGCCAAGGGATGGCTCACCAAGAAAATTGATTTGTTCATGGCGAAGAGCCAGGTGTTGGCAATAAACCTCTTTCGCCTCATTAAGTAAGAGGGCAACTTTTCTTGACTCCTGGTGAATCTTTGATGGATCAGCCCAGCCCCGTGCAAAGGCATCGCCAAGGAATTCTGCGGCGGCAGGATGTAACGGCGCCTCGCTTTGGAATGTTGTGACTGAACCCACGCTAAGAACGCTACTCCCTAGGCAGCAGCCTTGCGAATAGGACAGTTATCCTTCTCTCATGCGCCGCACCACTCGTCTGTTAGCCCTTATGGGCATCGGGGTCGCAGCACTCACACTCTCATCTTGTTCAACTAAAAACATTTCAAGCTTCGGTTTCGATAAGAACGCATCATCTGTAAATAGCATTTCAAACCCACTGTGGACTTGGGCATGGGTGGCAGCAGGTGTTGTCGGTGTTATTACCGCGGTATTGATTATGTGGCCAGTCTTTTTCCACCGTAAGAAAAATGATGTTTTCCCAAAGCAGACCCAATACAACATTCCGGTAGAAATTGCTTACACACTTATTCCTTTTATTATCGTTGCGGTGCTCTTTGTCTTTACGGCAAGTGATGAATCTAAAATTACAAGGGTAGATACCCCGGCAACTGCGCCCCATAACATTCATGTCAATGCAATGCAGTGGTCATGGCAATTTACTTACGATGACGCAAATCCTGCGCCCACCATCACGGGAACCCCCGACCAGCGCCCAGAGTTAGTTCTGCCTCTTGGAGAAAAGGTCCTCTTTACTCTTGATTCATCAGATGTTGATCATGGATTTTGGATTCCTGATTTCATGATGCAGATGCAAGCCCTGCCTGGAGTGACTAACCATTTTGAATTTGCAGCACAAAAACTTGGAACCTACCCAGGGCGATGTAATATTTTATGTGGCCGTAACCACTCACAAATGTTGTTTGTCGTAAAAGTTGTAACACCAGATCAATACAAGGCATATATCAATTCACTTAAGGTGGCATAAGCAATGACGACTTTTCTTGAGCTAATAGCAACTACACCTAATTATGAGAAGAAAGTTATTAGGTCTCAGAGCAAAGGTCGCGTATTTGTTAAGTGGATAACCTCAACTGACCATAAGACAATCGGCTACCTCTATCTCATGACTTCATTTGCTTGGTTCTTGATTGCTGGAATACTTGCTTTACTTCTTCGCGCGGAACTTGCTCGTCCAGGAATGCAATTTTTAAGTACCGAGCAATACAACCAAATCTTCACAATGCACGGAACCATCATGCTCTTGATGTTTGCGACACCTCTCTTTGTTGGTTTTGCTAACGTGATTATGCCTTTGCAGATCGGCGCAGCTGACGTTGCGTTTCCACGTTTGAACATGCTTTCTTATTGGCTCTATCTCTTTGGCGGCCTTATGGCCTTTGGTGGTTTCTTAAGTCCTGGCGGAGCAGCTTCATTTGGATGGACTGCCTACGCACCTCTTGCTAATTCTCAATACTCACCAGGTGTCGGTGGAGATTTATGGGTTATTGGTCTTGCAATTTCTGGTCTTGGAACAATCATGGGCGGCGTTAACTTCATTACAACAATCTTCACAATGCGCGCACCTGGTATGACGATGTTTCGTATGTCAATCTTTTCTTGGAACGTACTGCTTACATCAATCCTTGTTCTCCTTGCCTTCCCTCCATTGGCTGCAGCTCTCCTTGGTCTTGAAAGTGACAGACTCTTCGGTTCCCATCTCTTTGATCCTGCAAATGGTGGAGCAATGCTCTGGCAACATCTTTTCTGGTTCTTTGGGCACCCTGAGGTTTATATCTTGGCGCTTCCCTTCTTTGGAATTGCAACAGAGATCCTTCCGGTCTTTAGCCGTAAGCCAATTTTTGGGTATAAAGGTTTGATCGCAGCAACGATTGCAATCTCAGCATTATCTGTTGCTGTGTGGGCCCATCACATGTTTGCCAGCGGACAAGTGCTCCTACCGTTCTTCTCGTTTATGACATTTTTGATCGGCGTACCAACGGGCGTGAAATTCTTTAACTGGATTGGAACAATGTGGAGAGGCTCTCTTACCTTTGAGACACCTATGCTCTTTATTGTTGGCTTCCTTATTACATTCCTCTTTGGAGGTCTAACAGGAATTATCTTGGCAAGCCCACCTATGGACTTTGCTGTATCTGCTTCTTACTTCGTTGTTGCCCACTTCCACTATGTGCTCTTTGGAACTGTGGTCTTTGCGATGTTCGGAGGTTTCTACTTCTGGTGGCCTAAGTTCACTGGTCACATGCTCAATGAGCGTCTTGGAAAGATTCACTTTTGGACACTTTTCTTTGGTTTCCACCTCACATTCTTGGTTCAACACTGGCTTGGAATAAAGGGAATGCCGCGCCGATATGCCGACTACTTGGCGTCAGATGGCTTCACTACTTTGAATACAATTTCAACTATTGGCTCATTCCTTCTTGCTCTCTCCATGATTCCATTCATGCTCAATGTCTGGATTAGCCGTAAATCTCCTAAAGTCACAGTTGACGATCCGTGGGGTTATGGTGCCTCACTTGAATGGGCAACATCATGCCCTCCACCACGTCACAACTTCATCTCTCTTCCTCGCATTCGTTCTGAGCGTCCGGCATTTGATCTGCACCACCCAGATATCCGTACGGAAGGCCACTAAACGCATGAAAGCAATGTGGAAGTTATTTCTTGGGCTAGCAATCTTCTATGCAATCGTTGCCATCGTTTATTGGCAGGTTGGTGGAGAAGTACTTGGAATTACAGGAATCTCTTTGAGTTGTGGTCTTGCATCGATCATCGGCTTTTATCTTTGGTTTAACGATAAGCGCACCGGGCTAATACCTTCAGATGATCTTGAAGGTGAAATTGCAGATGCAGCAGGTGAACTTGGTTTCTATTCACCACATTCATGGTGGCCATTACCTGTGGCACTTTCTGCCTGCACAATGGGACTTGGACTTCTCCTTGGTTGGTGGCTGACAGTCATTGGATTTGGTGCGTTACTCATTAGCATTCTTGGCTTTACTCTTGAATACGAAAAGCCTGGAGCAGGAGCTCCGCACTAAGTAAAAAGATTTATTGTATTGGAATAACTATTTCGTTGTAGTGAAGAAAACCTGGTTTAAAAGGCGGATCAAAGCGGCATACTCTCGTCTCCAGCGTGAGATGAATATTATTTTCCTCTGCAAGCGCACGAAGTTCTGATTCTTTTCTCTTCAATATTTCCAGGTTAGCTCGTCCTTTAAAGGAGAGAGCAACGCACTTTTCGATAGGTAAATCTCGAAGTACTACTCGGCCGTTAGTAGGGGTAGGAAGATTCTCCAAGACAGAATCTGCAGGCATAACAAAAGAGATTTTCCATGCCTGGGAATCAAGTCCATGTTCTGTGAGCGCGATGACAGGGGCGGTCATTGAAATTTTCTCAGCTTTGCTATTGCCCTTAGATAAATACCCAAAGAGTGATCCAAAGGCATTCTGCGCGGCATCCCGGTAGGTATCTAAACTGCTGACCTCAGCAACAACGCATGCTTCATACTCGCGAAGCTCAAAGCCTGAATATTTGTTCAGTACTTTGTATTTCTGACGCTCAGTCAATTTTCTCTCTCCACAATTTGCTAGGAAATTACTCGCTCAACGAGGGTACTGCAGATTTAGGTGCGTTGCATTTCAAGTGAGCGTAGGGTTGTTTGCATAACTTTCTAGGCAGCCTGGAGCGCAGAAGTAATAGGTCTTGCCCTCACGTTCAAATGTGTGAATTGCATCGGCCTTATTCACCTGCATCCCACAGATTGGATCAATCGCAAATGGGGAGTTATCACTTTTATCTCGAGTGATATATAGAGCAATGAGCCCAATTGCAACAAGACAGGCGATGGCGTTGAGCCATGTGGTTCGGTTGTTGCCAAAACTGTCCATAGTGGCCATGAGCATGCGGGTTGGGTGAGCAGGCAGAATACCCAGAGCCTTAAATATTGCCTCTGTTAGAAGACCTGCCACACTCATTGTGAACCAGAAGACTGCAACCAATCTGTAAGTGAGCTTCACTCCGTAGTATTTTTTATAGATCAAGATGAGGGGAAGTGAGAGTAAGTCTGCGAAAATGAAGGAAATCGTTCCGCCAAATGAGATTCCAGCGCTCCATAACCCAGCACCTAGGGGAATATTTCCCACCGAACAAACAAAGCTAATACAGGCGATGATTGGTGCGATAAAAGCATTTTCAAGTGTGGCAAGAAAGCCATGACCTTGTAAGAAAAGTGCATGCCACCAAGACAATGGCACAAGGCGATCTGCTAGCCCTGCAATGAGAAAGCCGATCACAAGCTCATATCGAATCATCTTGATATCACCGATAGTAAATCCGGCGGCGTCATGCCAGGTAGAAGAACGCACTGCAGAGGCGCTGTCCATGGATAAGTTTTGCTCTATTTGAGGCTGCGGCGCAAAACGTGGCAAGAGGAGAGTCAGCAGGACTATCATGATTGCCCCACCGATGAATTCAGCTAGTGCAAATTGCCAACTAAGTAAGACCCAAAGTACAAGCCCCAGTTCGATCACAAGGTTTGTACTGGCAAACATAAAGACCATAGCTGTCGTGAAGTCTGCGCCTTTATTAAATAATGATTTTGCAGCAGAGCTTGCGGCATATGAACAACTTGAACTTATAGCGCCAAAAAATGAAGCCTTAGCAACTGCAGATGGCTTGTGGCTACCAAGTTGTTTTGCAACGGATGCTCGTGAGCCAAATGCTTGGATAGCACCTGAAATCGTAAAGCCAAGGACTAGCGCCCAGAAGGTTGCATAAAACATCCACCAACCATCACTGAGGGCTGAGAAGAATTTGCTCACAGCGCTAACTCTAGCGACGTTAGGTTTTAGTGGTGATCGAGTTCTTTGAGCTCACTTAAAGTAGGAGCAGGAATCTGTATCGCATGCGCTTGATTCATACGCTTGCGTAATTTGCCTTTGAGCCCACGTGTTGCAGATTCAGGAAGAGGTGCAGGTAGAGCATCAGGTTGTTGGTGTTGAGTGAGAGTCCACTTTTGAGCATCAGTAAGTTGCTCGTGGACCTCAACCATTTCACCACTTGGAAGCATTACAAGGCGCCCAGTTTCCTTGCCATGAAGAACAAGGTCGCGATCAGCACGTTGGAGTGAGAGGCAGATGCGCTTTGTAATGATGAAGACAATTGGAGGAACGATAAATAGGCCAATGCGTGTAAACCACATAATCCCATTAATAGTTAGGTGGAAGTGCGTTGCAATGATGTCGTTACCGCCATTGACGAGTGAAATAATCATGAATGCGATGGACATTGCGCCAAGTGCAGTGCGATTTGGTGCATTGCGTGGGCGATCAAGAAGATGATGCTCACGCTTATCGCCTGTCACCCATGATTCGATAAATGGATAGAGCGCCATACCTGTGAACAAAATTCCAGGGAGGATTAAACCAGGAAGCAAAATATTCCAGGAGATCGTATGACCGAAGGCATGTGTTTCAAGAGGTGGCGCCATACGGACCAAGCCATCAAGCCAACCCATATACCAATCGGGCTGTGAGCCTGCAGAAATTTGTCCAGGAGTGTATGGACCATAAAGCCAGATCGGGTTAATAGATGCAACTGCGCCAAGAAATGCTGTTACGCTAAAGACAATAAAGAAGAATCCGCCTGCTTTAGCCATGTAGACAGGCATAAGCGGATATCCAACGACGTTCTTCTCTGTACGTCCTGGACCTGGAAATTGTGTGTGCTTTTGATACCAAACAAGCATTAAGTGAATCGTGATTAAAGCCAGGAATAATCCTGGCAAAATCAATACATGCACAATAAAAATGCGCGGAATAAATGCTGTTCCTGGGAACGGTCCGCCAAAGGCAAAGAATGCTAGATATGAACCAACAACAGGCAAGGCCTGAATGATTGCTTCAGCGATTCTGATACCGGTCCCTGAAAGAAGATCATCTGGAAGTGAGTAACCCAAGAATCCTTCAACAATTCCAAAGGTAAGAAGCCCGATGCCGATGATCCAGTTGAACTCACGAGGTTTACGGAATGCACCGGTGAAGAAAACACGGAAGAGGTGAGCAACGATGGCTGCCATGAAAATAAGGGCTGCCCAGTGGTGAATTTGTCGCATGAGTAGGCCTCCGCGCACATCAAAGGAGATGTGAAGCGTTGAAGCATATGCTGAAGACATGCTGACTCCAGAAAGAGGAGAGTAAGCACCGTTATAGACAACATCGCGCTGCGAAGGATCAAACCAAAAAGTAAGAAATGTCCCTGACAAAAGCAAGATTATGAATGAGTACAGACAAATTTCACCGAGCATAAATGACCAGTGATCAGGGAAGACCTTAGTGAGGTTCTTCTTGAGCCATTTGGCGGCGCCAGTACGCTCGTCGACATAATTAGCTACTGAACCTATGGCTTTTTCGCTTCTTTTCATTTGGCACTCATTTCGTTCATGTTATCCATTTGAAGAATTGCGCTCCCAATAACTCGGCCCCACTGGCACGGTAAATCCCTGCTTTGCTACAAGGTACCCACCTGCATCAACGCTAATGGCAAGTTGCGGTAGGGGTCTGGCAGCGGGTCCAAAGACCACCTTTGCAGCGCGCGTCACATCAAATGTTGATTGATGGCAGGGGCAGAGCAGGTGGTGTGTTTGTTGCTCATAGAGAGCCACTGCACATCCCATATGAGTACAAATCTTTGAAAAGGCGATGATGCCGTTATATGTCCATGAAAGACGCTCTGCATCTAAGTTAAAATCTTCTGGGCGAAGACGAATAAGAAGGACTGCGTCCTTGCCAACATTTTCTAGAGTGCGCTCTGTTCCTTTTGGAAGTTCAGGAAGAACTTGAGCAACAGCACCTACTTCAAGATCTGATGGTTTTATATATGCACCACCTGGATCTAGAACCAAACGAGTCCCAGCAGTCCAATTTGTTGTTTCAAAATACTTCTTTGGCATTGGGCCAAGATCACGTAAGAGCACAAGAGGGGATAGGCCAACTACGCCGAGAGCAATACCAAGTGTGCGCTTAATAAGAGGACGACGAGCGATGCCCGCTTCACCTCCACGCTCTTTAAATGTTTCTACAAAATCTGCACGGTCCTGATCTTCAGAGCGAAGCTCATGGCGTTCTTGAATCACTTCAGTATCTGGCATTAATTTTTTGGCCCATTGAATTGCGCCGAGTCCGATGCAGAGCGTTGCAACTGTAAGCCCGATACCTAGTGACATCTGTTGAACATTTGTGCTGCCAAGAATCGGAATGTAGACGTAAAGATCAGATCTGATATAGATATAAGCAGCAATCGTTCCTACTGTTCCAAGAGCAGAAAGCAAGAAGAGTATTGCTACTTGTTGTTCAGCACGCTTTGCAGCTTTTGGATCTGTATCTGCCTTACGGTGAACATGCTCAGGAAGTCCAGGATTTTGGAAGCGCTCGATGCTTGACATGTTATCTCGCCTTCATTGCTAGCCAGACAGCTACACCAATAAGAAGTCCTAGACCAAGTGTCCACACAAGTAGACCCTCGGTTACTGGTCCGACACGACCAAGAGAGGCGCCACCAAGATTTTGCTCATGATTTGCTGATTGAAGCCAAGCAATAAGAGAGAGTTTTTCTTGGGGAGTAATTGTTGTGTCTGAAAACTTAGGCATGGATTGTGGGCCCGTGATAAGTGCTTCGTAGACATACTTTGGTTCAACGCCCATCAGTGATGGTGCATATTTACCGTTTGTCAGTGCGCCACCTTGTCCAGCGAAGTTATGACACATTGCGCAGTTTGTTCTAAAGAGTTGGCCACCTTGAGCGATATTTCCATCGCGTTGCCAATTAAGATTTTCACTTGTTACAGATGCAGGCCCTGGAGCAAGAGATGCGACATAAGCAGCAAGGGCTGCAGTTTCATCTGCGTTATAAACCGGCTTCTTGCGCATTGCTTGTTGGCTCATGTCTGCCATGGGCATGCGCCCTGTTCCAACTTGGAAATCAACGGCTGCTGCTCCAACACCAATGAGTGATGGAGCGATTGCTCCACCTTCTGCATTAAGTCCATGACATGAAGAACAACCACGCAAGAAGATTGCTTTTCCTTGTGAAACAAGTGGAGATGTTGAACTAGATGGTGCAGGTTGTGCGCCTGGCAGAGCTGAAGCAATTCCAAAGGCAGTGCCAATTGTGAAGAGTGCAGCAACGACCAAGATAGGGCCGGCGATCTTGCGCCTTCTAAACTGCGTAAACTTATTCAATGTTGCCCCTACTTAATCAAATAAATCGCTGAGAAAAGTGCAATCCAAACAATGTCAACGAAGTGCCAGTAGTAAGAGACAACAATTGCTGTTGTTGCTTGCGCGTGGCCAAACTTCTTCGCTTTATTTACACGGATCAGCACAACAAGGAAGGCAATCAGCCCACCCGTTACGTGTAGTCCGTGAAAGCCAGTTGTTATATAGAAAACAGATCCATATGCGCGAGATGAAAGTGATAGACCATCCCTTACTAAGTTTGCATACTCATAAATTTGTCCGCCAATAAAGAAGGCACCCATAAGAAATGTTAAAGCAAACCACTCACGCATACCCCACTTTGAGAACTGGCGAAGAGAACCAGTGCGTTTAGATTGAAAGCGTTCTGCTGCAAATACGCCAAACTGACACGTCACAGATGAGAGAACTAAGACAGTTGTATTAACCGCAGCGAACTTAACATTGAGCATTCCAGTTGATTCAAGCCATACCTTTGGTCCTTGAACAGCGCGTGTAGTGAAGTACATTGCGAAGAGTGCTGCGAAGAACATCAATTCGGAGGAGAGCCAAACGATGGTTCCAACTGCCACGATATTTGGGCGGTTGTTTTTAGCCGGAGCGTCCATTGTGGTCACGAGGAGATTATTCCCGATTTCACCATTAATTCTTAATGGCAGAGCCCTCTTGGCCTACTTATTGCGGGTGAGTCTGATCACGCGTAGATAGGATTCTTCAATGGATTCCGACCGGCTCTCGTGGCCAGCCATCGTTGGGCAATTGGCAGATAGCGAGCTGCTTTCTACCGAGCAAGCCCGGTGGTCCATGGGTCAGATACTTTCTGATTCAGCGAGCAAGGATCAGATCAAAGAATTCTTACTTGGAATTCAAGCCAGAGGCGAGAGCGCCTCAGAAGTCGCAGCGTTTATCGAAGTGATGTTTGAACACAGCGCTCCTATTTCTATAACAGCTAGAGCGGTTGACCCTGTCGGCACGGGAGGAGATGGCGCTAACACAATTAATATTTCAACGACCGCTGCGATCATTGCAAGCGCCGCAGGTGCCAAAGTAGTCAAGCATGGAGCTAGGGCTGCCTCATCTAAATCAGGAGCCGCAGATGTTCTTGAGGCGCTGGGTATAAATATTGATTTAGATGGCACTCAAGTTGCGAGCACATTTGAAGCAACGGGAATTGGATTCTGTTTTGCTCCTAAATTTCATCCAGCAACGCGCTTTGCTGCACCTGCAAGAAAAGAGTTAGGCCATGCATCTGTTTTTAACATATTAGGCCCTCTTGCTAACCCCGCAAAACCCAAAGCGATCTCACTAGGCGTCTCAAAAGAGAAGATGATCCCGATCATGGCAGAAGTGCTGATGAAGCGGGGGACAGAAGGATTTATATTCCGTGGCGATGACGGGATTGATGAGATTACTCTTTCAACAACATCTACAATTGTCCAAATAAATGATGGGAAGATGAAAACTGAAAAGTTTGATCCACAGTCACTAGGAATTTCTAGGGCGCCTATCGAGAGCCTTGTTGGCGGGGAATCTGAATACAACGCAGCAGTTGCGTTGCGCATTTTCTCTGGAGAGAAGTTTGCGCCTAGGGATGCCGTACTTCTTAATGCTGCTGCAGCCATTGCTGCTTATGAAGCTGACTTTGGCAAATCAATAACAGAGCAGTTGGCTTCCGGATATGCAAAGGCGTCAGCTGCCGTGGATTCAGGGGCGGCACTTGAAACACTCAAGAACTGGGCGATCTTCACGCAGTCTATTAAATAAGTCTTGAATCTCGCGCAATTCGCTTGCGAGAGAATTTCTGCAAATCATCAAAGCTCTCGACACCAAAGCCAGCTAAACGTTCAAATAGCTTATGCATAACCTCTGTGGTTGTTTGAGCGTCATCTAAGGCCCTATGGGTCGGAGTGACTTCTGTATTAAAAAATGCTGCAAGGGTTCCAAGTTTGCAATTTGTTACTTCATCTCTTGTGAGTAATTGTCGGGCAAGCCTTGCGGTATCAATCACTTCATATCTAGGCCAAGGGTGCTCAATCTCTTTGGCTGCTGCTTTGAGAAAACTGATATCAAAAGGCGCGTTATGGGCAACAAGCACTGCCTCATCCTCTAGACCACAGAAGGTGAGAAATTCAGGAAGTACTTCATCGATGATGGGGGATAGGCACACCATCTCATCGGTTATGCCAGTGAGTTCAGTAATGAAATCAGGAATAGGTGAAAGAGGATTAACGAAAGTCTTAAATTCCTCTTGAACTATACCGCCTCTTACTTTGACTGCTCCAACTTCAGTAATCACAGCTCCTGCAAAGGGGCTGCCCCCAGTGGTCTCCAAATCAACCACAATAAAAGTGGTTTCACTTAAAAGCTTGGAAGCGCTCATATGAGTAACGCTAGCGTGATCATCTGACAATGCCCCTACACATTGACCTTAAGTCTTGGGCTGACTACCTTCTTTCAGTGTCCTTAGTAAAGATAATTCCTGCATTTGTTGCTACCGCGCTTTTCCTTGCGATGGTTCCTGGGCAGGGGATGGCAATGATTCTGCGTCAATGTTTAGTAGGGGGAAGACGCGCAGCCTTTTACTCGGTCTTTGGTAATGCAACCGGGCTCCTTATTTGGGGTGCACTTTCATCGGTTGGTTTATCTGCCATATTTGCAAAATCTCCCACGGCTTTTTCTATCCTTAAATATGCTGGCGTTATCTTCCTGGTTGGTTTAGCTGTTCAAACACTTTTACTGCTGCGCAATGAATTTGGAAAGTTTGATTATGCAGGAGGGGCTAAAACTAAGCCCCTTGCTGCTTATCGTTTAGGGCTTTTAACAAACCTCACAAACGTGAAGGCAGCTGTCTTTGCCGTTGCCTTCATCCCTCAATTTGTTCCTAAACACTATTCACTCGCCTGGGGAATTCTCTTGCTCGCATGTGTTCAAGTATGCGTATCGGTCTCTTGGTATTCATTCCTTATCACTGTCGTCGACAAGGCGTCTGTATATCTTGGTCGCCCCGCGGTTCGAAGGACTTTGACTGGTATCTCAGCAGTTGGGATTATCGTCTTGGCAATTGGTTTGTTTCTTACCAGTCCGCGGTAAGTTTAGGACATGATCACACTTCCAAAAACAGACCTCGAAGTACACCCTCTCTGCCTAGGCGGCAATACATTCGGGTGGAGCGCAGATGAATCAGAATCTTTCGCAGTGCTTGATGCTTATTTTCAAGCAGGAGGTAATTTTATTGACACAGCTGATGTTTACTCTGAATGGAAAGAGGGAAATGTAGGCGGGGAATCTGAAACTATTATTGGAAATTGGATGAAGTCTCGTGGCAACCGCGACAAGCTAGTAATTGCTACTAAAGTTGCAAAGCTTTCAACTCGCCCAGGCTTATCAAAAAGCAATATCAATTCGGCCCTTGATGATTCGCTGAGGCGCCTACAGACAGACAGAATTGACCTGTATTACTCACATGAAGATGATAAAAAAACTCCACTAGAAGAGACGCTCGGAACATATACAGATGTAATTAAGGCGGGCAAAGTCCGCTACATAGGCGCATCACAACATACGGGCGAGCGATTGAAAGTTGCAGTCGAAACTTCTATTAAGAATGGCTTTGCTCAATACATTGTCCTACAAGATCAATATAACCTGATGGAGCGTAATCCATTTGAGGCAGAGCAGGCAGAAGTTGTTAAGAGTTTAGGAATCTCAGCCCTTCCTTTCTATGGCCTTGCTCGTGGGTTTTTATCTGGCAAATATCGCCCTGGCGTGAAGGTTGATTCAGTTCGTGCTGAAAGTGTTCAGCAGTACCAGACAGCAAAAGGTTGGCAAGTGGTTGAGACTCTTGAGAAAATTGCAAAGACTCATGAAGCTTCACTTTCATCAGTCGCACTTGGTTGGCTTCGGGCAAATTCTGCCGTAAGCACTCCAATCGCAAGTGCTCGCACAGTTGAGCAACTAAAAGAGACTATGAATGTAATTTCACTAACCAATGATGAAGTGGCATCTCTTAACGCAGCAAGCGCATAGCCGTTTTCATGCCCTTCTCCTTCAAAAGCGAACGAATTCTTGCTCGCCCATTCGAATTTAGTGATGAAGCGGACCTTTTTGAATATCAATCAGATGGAAACGTTGTGCGCTATATACCGTGGCCCATACGTACAAGAGATCAAGTTCATGAAGCGTTAGTTAAAAGTATTGCTTCACAAAAATTTACTGAAAATGAAGACCATCTTGATTTTGTCTGGCAGCTGAAGGAGAGCGGCAAAGTGATCGGTCAATCCAATATTGGACTTGTTGCTAAAGAGCACCATCATGCAGAAATTGGGTGGGTGATAAATCCTCAATATTCAGGTCAGGGTTACGCAACCGAAGTGACCAAAGAACTGATCTCTTTCGCCTTCGCCACCTTTGACCTCCACCGCATATCTGCATATATCGATCAGAGAAATACTGCTTCTATCAAAGTTGCCGAGCGTCTGGGAATGCGCTTAGAAGCAGAATACAAAGAGGATGAGCTATTTAAAGGTGAATGGGTTAACGGTAGCCTTTATGCAATTTTGAAATTAGAATGGAAATAAAAAAGCCCACCAGATAACTGATGGGCTTTTTTAATATTATTTATACGTGGATTGTTGCAACTTCTTCAATTGCCTTTGGATTCTTCTTCTTTAAAATGAAGAGGCTGATGACTCCAACAACCATCCATATCGCCATGAAGTAGGCGGCATATGAAAGTGGCTTAGCAAGTGCGACGATGAATCCAAGTCCTGGAATACCAGTTATACCCGCGGCATTGAGGAATCCAGGGATAAGGAAGAGAACACCGATCACTGGCACGATTATGTGTAGGAATAGGTGGCGCTCTTCTTTGCGGTGCTTTGCGTAGTAGCCAATACAAGCGATATTTGCAACGATATAAACAAGTACGACAATCACAACAAGACCGGTAGCAACGATTCCAAATGCAACCTGAGGTGTGTACTTAAATCCAAGCCCAAGTCCAAGGATTAACCCAATAATAAGCTGCCAGAGAAGAGCATTGCGTGGTGACTTGTACTTTGCATCTAGATTCGCGAAGCTGCGAGGGAATGCTCCGACGCGGCCAAATGCATATGCAGTACGGGTGAAGACGTTTGCTCCTGCATTCGCATTTGCGATTGTGGAGTTCACGATCGCGATGATGACGAATACATAGAAGACACCTGAGACACCCTTGGCAAGTCCATCCCATGGGACTCCGTTGTTAAATCCAGAAAAGTCCTTGAAGTTATCTGGACCAAAGACAACGGTCGCTGCATAGGTGGTGAAGATATAAACCGCACCAATGGAAACAGTTGCAATCATGATTGCTTTTGGAACGTTTTTGCGAGGATCTTTGCTCTCTTCTGCGAGAGGAGCGGCAGCTTCAAAGCCAGAGAATGCTAGAAGTGTATAGACAGAACCTGCAATGACACCTGACCAACCATGGAAACCTTTGGCATTAGCGTGGGCAGTTGTAAATACTGACAACGTGTTGTTGTGTCCTGCTTTAAAAACAAGGAATATGCCCAAAAGGACGAAGACTGTGATTTCAAAGAAACCGAGCCATGTTCCCACCTTGGCTGATGTGCGAACTCCGCGGTAAACAAGGAAACATACAAGCAATGTTCCTAGGGTCATAAATACCCACCAAGAACCTAGAGGGAAACCTTTGCTGTTTGCGTTCCATTCACCAGCAACTGTGTAACCAAGTTGCAGCATGACAAGTGGAACGATGAGAACTTCAACTGCTGCATATGCCCATCCAACGAGATAGCCAACCCAAGGACGAAGTCCGATTGCGCTATATGTTGCTACAGATCCTGCAGCAGGAATGTGCTTTGCGAGCTGTCCGATACTTGAAGCCGTGAAGAGGATTCCAATAAATGCAAAAAGAACTGCTAGTGGAAGAGCTCCACCAGCAAGTGGTGAGCCGAAAGGAATAGATGCTGCGATTGCAGCTCCTGGCGCCATTGAGCAGATTGACTGGAATACGACTTCACGCAGGCCAATCGCATTTCCTTCGAGCTTAGTGACTGGGTTACTCATATCTCTCCTTGTTCATTACCTGTTATGCAAGAAGCGTCTAAAGGGAAGGCCTCTTAAGTAAAGAAAGTGTGTCAGAAGAAAAGGAATAAAGGCCCTGTAATGGGCAGATATTTTAGAAAGATTAACGCTTAAACGGGGTAGGAGCAGCCGAAATCTTTGGCACACGCATGCGTGCAGTCACACATCCAGGTGATGGGTGGTAGTAGGCCGCCAAGCCAAGATCGCATGCAACGGAAAGAAAAATAAATGCATCCTCCATGGTGAATGACCACTCATCAACAAGTAATTTGGCAGCTTCCTCGCAGGCAAGTTTGAGAGCTAAATTAATGTCATTTGCTGTTGATCCATGTGTGTACCAAGAATCTGATGTTTCGGTAACGGGAAACCCAATTTTTTTATTCTTTACTAGGTCTACTTTGATAATACCTTTTCCACCAATTTCAACACCAGTTCCCGATATCTCACCATCACCCATTGATGCGTGCATATCCCCAATTGCAAGCTGCCCACCTGGTTGGAAAACTGGCAAATAAACAGTTGCACCAATTCCATTCCAATGATCATCCATATTGCCGCCATGGGATCCTGCGTCAAATGTTGGGATATCTCCGCTAGCTGGTGCAACACCGATTACTCCAAACATTGGTTTTGCAGGAAAAGAAACATGGTCGTTCATTGTGATAACGCCATCTTTAACTTTAAAAATTCTTGTAACAGGTGATTGACAATGGTCGATGAGTTGACCCCACTCAGGGATAACCATTCCAGCACCTTGAGGGCCAGGCTGGATATCGATCAAAGTTACAGCTAATAGATCCCCAGGTTCTGCGCCATTAATAGCGATCGGACCAGTGGCACTATTGATACGAGAGAGATCAAGTTTTTCAACTGTGTCAGATTCACTTTGAACCTGACCCGTAAAGCAATCCCATGTTTCAATTTCAACGATGGTTCCTGGATCAACGCTTATCACTGGCTTCATCTCTGCATTAAATGACCAGATATGTTGATCGCGACTTAACTTAACCATTGGTGTGCTCATGAGTGAAGATTACTCCGAAGCATGGATTTTGCGGCCCATAAATGACCTCTATTTAAAGTTATGAAAGGCCAAATAGGCCGCCACCCAGAACATCACGAGAGCGATCACTACATCCAACACCTTCCAAAAGATTGGCCTGGACATATATTTAGAAGCAGATTTGGCCCCGTATCCAATCGTGGTGAACCAGATGACGCTGCCGACCATTGCCCCTGCGGCGAAGTACCACGTCTTTCCTTTAAATTGATTAGCAATAGCGCCAAGCAGGATGACTGTATCTAGATAAACGTGTGGATTGAGAAATGTCAGAGCAAGAGTTTTTCTAGCGACACTTTTTCTACTAGCAGTAGCGTCAGATGTCGCATGAAATGTTTGCTCGCTCAGAACTGCTCGCAAGCTCTTAATTCCAAACCAAGTCAGGTAGATAACACCAAACCAGCGGATAAATTCTAGAACTCCTGAATGGGATTGGATGACTGCTCCAAGCCCACCAGCACCTAGTGAGATTAAAAATGCATCAGATGCTGAGCAAATGACTACGACAAGTGAGACATGCTGCCTAGTTAGACCTTGTCTGATAACAAAAGCGTTTTGTGCGCCAATTGCGATGATTAGGGAGAGGCCCGCGAAAAGTCCTGAAAGTAGGGCGATCATGAGATTAGTTTAGTGATGGTGGACGATACTGGGATCGAACCAGTGACCCCCACAATGTCAATGTGGTGCTCTACCGCTGAGCCAATCGTCCAGGTCTTTGCGTAGCAAT
>CAIUHY010000015.1 GCA_903899145.1 uncultured Actinomycetes bacterium | reverse complement strand
GGATTGCTCATTGCTTTTCAACTACTTCAACACTTCTGCCAAGAATTTTCCTGTATAACTCTTTGCATCTTTAGCAACAACTTCTGGCGTGCCTTCTGCAATGACTGTTCCTCCGCCGGCGCCACCTTCTGGACCCATATCAATAACCCAGTCAGCAGACTTAATAACATCTAAATTATGCTCAATGACAATAACCGAATTCCCAGTATCGACCAAACGGTTGAGCACAAGAAGCAGTTTTCTCACATCTTCAAAGTGAAGGCCAGTTGTTGGTTCATCTAATACATAGATTGTGCGGCCTGTCGATCTACGTTGAAGTTCTGTTGCTAACTTTACACGCTGTGCTTCGCCTCCGGAGAGAGTTGGAGCTGACTGGCCTAACCTCACATATCCGAGACCAACATCGTTGAGGGTTGTCAGATAGCGAGCAATAGCTGGAACTGATTCAAAGAACTTAGACGCTTCTTCAATCGGCATATCAAGAACTTCTGAGATTGTCTTTGCTTTATATCGAACTTCAAGTGTTTCACGGTTATAGCGTGCCCCATGGCAGACCTCACATGGAACATAAACATCTGGAAGGAAGTTCATTTCAATAGTAATTGTTCCATCCCCAGAACAATTCTCGCAGCGCCCGCCTTTAACGTTAAAGGAGAAACGACCTTGTTGGTATCCCCTAATTTTTGCTTCAGCAGTCTCTGCAAAAAGGGCACGTACCTTGTCGAAAACTCCTGTGTATGTTGCAGGATTAGAACGTGGGGTCCTTCCAATCGGTGATTGATCGACATGTACGACTTTATCTAATTGATCGATTCCTGAGATTGCTCTATGACGGCCTGGAACGATTCGAGCGCCATTAAGTTTATTAGCTAATACTGAATACAAGATGTCATTTACGAGAGTGGACTTTCCTGAACCACTTACTCCTGTAACTGCAGTAAATACTCCTAGAGGAAAGGAGACGTCAATATTTTTAAGATTATTCTCTTTTGCTTCCTTAATAACGAGGACTCTCTTAGCATCAGAAGTGCGACGTTTTTTAGGGATAGGGATTGATTTGCGTCCTGAGAGGTAATCGCCTGTAATGGATTCAGGGGCACTGATAAGCGCTGCATAATCACCAGAGGAGACAACTTTTCCTCCATGTTCCCCTGCTCCAGGACCGATATCTACAATCCAATCTGCCACACGAATAGTGTCTTCATCATGCTCAACAACGATAAGAGTGTTACCTAAATCCCGAAGACGCATGAGGGTATCAATTAATCTACGGTTATCTCGCTGATGCAACCCAATACTTGGTTCATCTAATACGTAGAGAACACCAGTAAGCCCTGATCCAATCTGTGTTGCAAGGCGAATGCGCTGTGCTTCTCCCCCAGACAAAGTTGCCGCTGGACGCTCCAGCGATAGGTAATCAAGACCTACATCGAGTAAAAATCCAAGGCGTGCATGCACCTCTTTAAGAACACGATCAGCAATCTTTTTCTCACGGGCATTGAGAGAGATCTTCTTTAAAAAAACCGCACACTCAGCGATTGAAAGTTCACATATCTGCCAAATATTTTTCCCACCAAGAGTTACTGCCAGAACTTCTGGTTTCAACCTAGCGCCCTTGCATACAGGGCAAGGAGTTTCACGCATATAAGCTTCATACTTTTCGCGACTAAAGTCTGAGTCAGTTTCAGAATGCTTACGTTGAATAAAACCTATAACACCTTCAAAGCCTGTTGAATAATTGCGGACTCGGCCGTAGCGATTCTTATATTTTACGTGTACTTCATAATCTGAACCATGCAGTACTGCTTGCTTTGCCTTGATTGAAAGCTTTTTCCATGGTACATCCATAGAAAATTTCATATCTTCTGCAAGCCCAACAAGCAGGCGATTGAAGTACTCGGCAGACTGCCCGCCAGACCAAGGTGCAATCGCGCCATCAGCTAGTGAAAGTGAATCATCTGGAACAACTAACTCCTCATCAACTTCAAGCCTTGTTCCGATACCTGTGCAATCTGGGCAAGCGCCAAATGGTGAGTTAAAAGAAAATGAGCGAGGCTCCATCTCTTCAAATGAAAGACCGCAGTCATGGCAGGCCATGTGCTCAGAAAATACTTTCTCCTTTAAAGGATCTGCAGGTTTTAAATCGACAAAGTCCAATACAACAAGGCCATTTGCTAACTTCAGTGCAGTTTCAATTGAGTCAGTTATGCGCGACTTTGACTCTTTCTTCACAGCAAGGCGGTCAACAACAACTTCAATTGAGTGTTTCTCTTGCTTCTTAAGTTTTGGTACTTCGTTTAGGGGATATACAGTCCCATCTACACGCGCTCTAGAGAAGCCCTGAGTTGTAAAATCAGTAAAGAGATCAACGAACTCACCTTTTCTCTCTCGAACAACCGGCGCTAGCACTTGAAAGCGAGAGCCCTCGTCTAATTCAAGAATTTGATCGACAATATTTTGTGGTGTCTGTCTTGCAATGGGCTTGCCACAGCTAGGACAGTGCGGCCTTCCTGCGCGAGCGAATAGAAGACGCAAATAGTCATAAACTTCCGTGATAGTTCCAACAGTTGATCGCGGATTTCGATTGGTTGACTTCTGATCAATGGAAACTGCAGGTGACAAGCCTTCAATAAAATCAACATCAGGCTTATCCATCTGGCCAAGAAATTGGCGTGCATATGCTGAGAGTGACTCAACGTACCGACGTTGGCCTTCAGCAAAAATTGTGTCAAAGGCAAGTGATGATTTTCCAGAGCCAGACAGTCCGGTAAAGACGATCAGTGAATTCCGTGGAAGGTCTAAGGAGACATCTTTGAGGTTATGCTCGCGAGCTCCGCGAATGATGAGGCGATCTGTACTCATGTTCCAGCCTCCTCCATTCCTCTTAGCTCCTTCTTAAGCTCCCTGAGTTCATCACGAAGTCTGGCTGCTAATTCGAAATGTAATTCAGAAGCCGACATCTTCATCTGCTCGGTGAGAGATTCTATGAGTGCAAGCAGCTCTTGTCTTGGCAAAGAGACTTTCTTGTCCTTTCGAACCCCTAGTGCAGGGGCTCCGCCCGACTTATTCTTACTATGCTTACTCTGTGCGCTAAGGGTTTCGGTGTCCAAAGCCTCTTTTGTAATTAAATCCGTTATATCAGCAATCTTTTTACGCAGTGGCTGGGGATCAATGCCTCTCTCCTTGTTGTAAGCAATCTGCTTGTTGCGGCGCCTGTTGGTCTCATCTATTGCCTGAGTCATCGCCTTTGTCATGTTGTCGGCATACATGTGTACTTCACCAGAAACATTTCGAGCAGCACGGCCAATTGTTTGAATCAAAGATGTTGCTGAACGCAAGAAGCCTTCCTTGTCAGCATCCAAAATTGCGACGAGCGAGACCTCTGGAAGATCTAGCCCTTCTCTGAGAAGATTGATCCCAATTAGGACGTCATACTCACCCGAGCGAAGTTCACGCAAGAGTTCAACGCGGCGCAATGTATCTACTTCAGAGTGTAGATAACGGACCCTGATGCCGAGTCCAAGAAGATAATCTGTGAGATCTTCAGACATTTTCTTTGTCAGAGTTGTTACTAAGACTCTTTCATTTCTGTCTGCTCGAATACGAATCTCATCGACTAAATCATCAATCTGTCCTTTAACTGGCTTGACGATAATCGCAGGATCAATAAGACCGGTCGGACGAATAACCTGCTCGACTACATCACCCTGAACTTTCTCCATTTCATACTTACCAGGAGTCGCAGAGAGATAAACGGTCTGCCCCTTGCGCTTAAGAAATTCATCAAACCTAAGTGGCCTGTTATCAAGTGCGCTAGGAAGTCTGAAACCATGCTCAACAAGTGTTCTCTTTCGTGAAGCATCTCCCTCGTGCATTGCCCCAATTTGGGGAACGCTCACATGTGATTCATCAATTACTACCAAGAAATCTTCTGGGAAGTAATCAAGTAGGCAGTTAGGAGCGGATCCTGCTGCTCGACCATCTATATGACGTGAATAGTTTTCAATTCCTGAACAAAATCCAAGCTGTTGCATCATCTCAATATCAAATGTAGTTCGCATACGAAGTCGTTGCGCTTCCAATAGTTTGCCAGCTCGTTCAAAAGCAGAGACCGATTCTTCCATCTCTGTCTGGATAGCAGCGATTGCTCTATTCATTGTCTCTTGGCCTGCTGAATAGTGGCTTGCAGGGAAGATATACATTTCAGTCTCTTCATTAACAATTTCACCCGTCAGAGGATGAAGTGTCATAATTTTTTCAATCTCATCACCAAACATCTCAATACGGATAGCTAACTCTTCATACATTGGGATGATCTCGATAGTGTCACCGCGGACTCTAAAAGTTCCTCGCTCAAAAGCCATGTCATTACGCTTATATTGAATATCTACAAATTTACGTAAAAGCTGATTGCGCTCGATAGATTCACCGACGCGAAGTCGGATCATGCGGTCAACATATTCTTGTGGTGTTCCAAGTCCATAAATACAGGAAACCGTTGCAACAACAATTACATCTCTACGAGTGAGTAATGAGTTGGTAGCAGAGTGGCGAAGTCGTTCAACCTCATCATTGACCGAACTATCTTTTTCAATAAATGTATCTGACTGTGGGACGTATGCCTCAGGTTGGTAATAGTCGTAGTATGAAACAAAATACTCAACTGCATTATTTGGCAGTAGTTCTTTAAATTCATTAGCAAGCTGTGCCGCGAGTGTTTTATTAGGGGCAAGCACGAGTGTTGGTCGCTGCAACTTCTCAATGAGCCATGCCGTGGTCGCAGACTTACCAGTTCCAGTCGCTCCCAATAGAACAACATCTTGATCCCCTGCCTGAATGCGTTTTGTGAGTTCGGCAATTGCAGTTGGCTGATCACCCGATGGCACATAATCGCTAATTACTTCAAAGGGATTAACTTTGCGTTGAAGATCTGTAACTGGACGCATCACTCCCCAGATTTTCCAAATCTCATTGGATATAGGTTGCCTTCATACAAGTTTTCAACCTGCCGAAGCAGGTGATCCTTATCCTCCGTATTATGAATAACCGCATCGGCAATCGCTTCGCGTGCTTGGTCAGTGCTTTGCGCCTCAAAGCGTTTGGTGATTTGAAAATCCTTCATGCCCCCCTCAAGTAAGCGAGCTCTGCGGAGTTCTTCTGGAGCGCTAACTGCGATCACAAATTCAAATGGATATTTATTCTTTGATTCAACCAAAAGTGGTATCTGGCTAATAAGGATTGAGCCCCTATCTAACTCGCCCACAATGAGATCAAATTCTTCACGAATTCTTGGATGCACAATTGCTTCCAAATCTAGACGAGCATCTGAATCGCTAAAAACGATATGAGCTAACTTGCTGCGGTCAATGACGCCATGGGAGAGGATTTCATCTCCAAAACGAGTGAGGACTTCATCAAATCCTTCAGTACCACGCTCGATCACATCGCGGGCAAGTTGATCAAAATCTAAAACTTGTGCCCCAAGTTCAGCAAAATACTCGGCTGCTAGAGATTTTCCAGAGCCAATTCCACCAGTCAATGCAACGAGTAACACACTCGTAAGCCTACCTAGTTAGCGGTTGTATTCGCATTTAGGCAGATTGTGGGTAGAAATGGAAAAGGCCCCGACCGAAGTCAGGGCCTTTAACTCTAGGTCTTAGGCTTCGGTCAAATTTTCTGCTGGAGCCTCCACGGGAGTAGCGGCAGCATCTGCAGCTTTCGCTTCTGACTTTTGCTTCTTGTGGGCCATGAAGCGTGACTGCGCTTCTGCGTATTGACGCTCCCACTCTTCACGTTGCGATTCATATCCAGGACGCCATTCTTGGGTATCTGAATCGAATCCTTCTGGATAAATGAAGTTGCCTTCTGCATCATAACGAGCAGGCATTCCATATTGAGTTGGATCAAACGCTTCGATTTCAACTTCATGACCTTCGTTAGCTTGCTTGAGCGAAAGAGAAATGCGGCGGCGCTCAAGATCAATATCAATTATCTTTACAAACAACTCATTGCCAACTTGAACAACTTGCTCTGGGATTTCAACATGGCGTTCAGCCAACTCTGAAATGTGAACCAAGCCTTCAATTCCTTCAAAGACGCGAATAAATGCGCCAAATGGGACAAGCTTTGTTACTTCACCTGGAACAACTTGATTAATTGTGTGTGTACGAGCAAATGCCTGCCAAGGATCTTCTTGTGTCGCCTTAAGTGAGAGTGAGACGCGCTCACGCTCAAAATCAACTTCAAGAACTTCAACAGTAACTTCATCTCCAACTTCAACGACTTCACTTGGGTGATCAATATGCTTCCATGAAAGTTCAGAGACGTGAACAAGGCCATCAACCCCACCTAGGTCAACAAAAGCACCAAAGTTAACGATTGACGAAACTACGCCTGAACGTACTTGGCCTTTAGTGAGCTGGTTAAGGAATGTCGTGCGTGATGCAGATTGAGTCTGCTCTAGATACGCGCGGCGTGAAAGTACAACGTTATTGCGGTTCTTGTCTAATTCAATAATGCGACATTCAACTTCCTGACCAATATAAGGAGTGAGGTCACGGACTCGACGCATCTCGACTAGAGACGCTGGTAAGAAGCCACGGAGACCGATATCTACGATTAATCCACCCTTAACAACTTCAATAACCATACCTGTGACAACTTCGTCGCGTTCTTTCTTTCCTTCGATATCTCCCCATGCACGTTCGTACTGTGCACGTTTCTTAGAAAGAATCAAACGACCTTCCTTGTCTTCTTTCTGCATCACAAGTGCTTCAATGCGATCCCCAACCTTGACCAGCTCTGAAGGATCTATATCGTGACGAATTGAAAGTTCACGGGAAGGAATAACACCCTCGGTTTTATATCCGATATCAAGCAGAACTTCTTCTCGGTCTATCTGAACAACAATTCCAGAGACTAGGTCTCCATCGTTGAAATTTTTAATTGTGCCTTCAATTGCGGCAAGGAAATCTTCTGCTGAACCAATATCGTTGATTGCGTGTTGAGTACTCAAGGGGCTCCGTAGGGATAGAAAGTAGTAGGGACAGGGACGTATTGAAGGGCTAAATGTACTTAACCTCTTATTGAGGGTCAAACTCGCTGCTAAAGTCCAGATCATGCGCGCTTATTTGTATGTGCTCCGCAATAAGCGGGCCCGTCACATGATTGTGGCCGCATTTCCAGCTCGTCTGGCCTATGGAATGGTCGGACTGGATCTCTATTTCAAAGTTCATGACGATACCCACTCAATTGCATTAGCTGGAATAGCGGCCGGTGTAAATGGAATCTTCGCTTCCATCAGTACAGGAATGCGAGCCTCAATAATTGCACGACTTGGAAACATGGTCGCATTGCGATTTTTCGTGCCTGGCTATGCATTAATGTTGTTAACCGTTGATGTATGTCACGGAGCAACTCTTCTCATTATTGCTGCTGGTGTACTAGGCACAACTGCTCCACCTATAAACTTATCAGTTCGACCAATGTGGAAAACCGCTGTGCCAGAAGAACAATATAGAACTGCGGTAGCAATCGATACAGCATCACTTAATATAGGAGTAATTCTTGGGCCTGTATTTGCAACTACTCTTTCGCTATCTAGCCATCCATCTTCAGCGCTTATTGCAACTTCATTTTTTTGTTTATTAGGAGGTATCTCTCTTTCACTCCTAGAGTTTACGAAGCAGTGGAAACCAGATAAAAAAGAAGAAGGCGCGCCCAGTATTTTCCGCTCCCCTGGTATGCAATTACTTATTGCTGAAGCAGTCCTCATTGGATTTGGAACTGGCACATATCAAATTGGTATTCCTGCAATTTCCTCTCTTCACAATATGCCTCGCTTTGCTGGGCTAGCTTTTGGTGTGGGAGCGACGCTCTCTATCCTTGGTAGTTTGATGGCAGGAATGCTTGGAAAGCGAATAGTGCCCGTTAAAGGATTTAGAGTTATCTACCTTTTCTGGTTTCTCACAACTCTTCCATTTATGTTTTCTAACCCTGGATGGTCGCTTCTATTAGCCTCTTCATTATTTGGATTTATTAGTGGAGCAGAGCAAGTCTTCTACCTTGAGATGCTCGAATTCATTAGACCTCCTGGAAGCGCCATAACAGCCTTAGGCTGGGTCTGGACGATTGAGGGAAGTTTTACCGCAGTTGGACAATCTTTCGGTGGCTATGTTTCAGAACACCAGTCGCCGCATGTAGCCTTTTTTATTACGACCGTAATGTTTGGATTAGGCCTCACAATGATCCATCTAGGTCGCAAGCGATTAAAGCCTGGGCAGTCCTCAGTGAGCAGCTAAATCCCAACTAGCGCCTACACCAACATTAACTGCTAGTGGAAGTGAAAGTTCAACAGCCCTCTCCATTTGTTTGCATACCAAAGTTTCTAATTGCTTCTCTTCTCCAGGATAAATTTCAAATATTAATTCATCGTGTACTTGTAGTAGCAATCTTGACTTAAGGCCTTCTGACTTTATCCTTTCAGCTACTTTAAGCATTGCTACTTTAATAATGTCAGCAGCAGAACCTTGAATAGGTGCATTAAGCGCCATGCGTTCTGCAACTTCACGTCGTTGCCTATTTTCGCTATTTAAATCTGGAAGATACCTGCGTCTTCCAAGAATCGTCTCTGTATATCCTTTTACTCTAGCTTCAATAACAACACTCTTTAAGTAATCTTGAATGCCTCCAAAACGCTCGAAGTATTGATACATCAGCGCTTGTGCTTCACCGGGAGAAAGATTAAGTTGCTGCGCAAGTCCATATGCAGAAAGTCCGTATGCAAGACCATACGACATTGCTTTAATTTGTCTACGCATCTCTGGATCAACCTTGCTTGCATCTACACCAAATACTTGGGCAGCTACAGTACTGTGAAGGTCCTCGCCACTCTTAAAGGCAGCAGTGAGACCTGTGTCTTTTGAAAGATGCGCCATGATTCGCATTTCAATCTGACTGTAGTCAGCAGTGAGTAATTGCCTATATGGATCTTGGGCAACAAAACAATCACGAATCCTGCGCCCTTCTTCTGTGCGAACAGGAATATTCTGAAGATTAGGATCAGTAGATGAAAGTCTTCCGGTAGCAGTGATGGTCTGCTGGAAGGTCGTATGAATGCGACCGTCTGAATCAACTGCCGACAGGAGGCCTTCTACCGTTGTCAGTAACTTACTTGTCTCGCGTATTCGGAGTAGATTATTAAGAAGTGGGTGGGCGGTCTTTTCAAAGAGTGCCTGCAAGCTTTCAGCATCCGTAGTGAACCCGGTCTTTATCTTCTTCGTCTTAGGTAGTTTTAAATCATCAAAAAGAACAACTTGCAACTGCTTGGGAGATGCCACATTAAACTCATGACCTGCAGCCTTATGAGCAGCCTTAGTTTCATTTTCTACCTCTGTTTGAAAGAGGGATTTAAGCGATTTAAGCTTCTTCTCATCTACTGCAATTCCTACTCTTTCCAAATCTGCCAACTCAAACATGGTCGGCATTTCAAGCTCAACTAAAAGTTTGCCCAATTCGCGCTCATTTATTTGTTCTTTCAAAACTGGAACTAGCTTCATAATTACACCAGCAAGTG
>CAIUHY010000014.1 GCA_903899145.1 uncultured Actinomycetes bacterium | reverse complement strand
TGCCTTAATTTTGGACATATTTGCCCAGCATGCAAAATCTCGTGAAGGTAAAGCACAAGTTGAATTGGCGCAGATGAGTTACATGTTGCCGCGCCTTCGTGGTTGGGGTGATTCTCTTTCGCGCCAAGCGGGTGGAATTGGTGGACGTGGCCCAGGTGAAACAAAGATAGAAACAGATCGTCGCCGCATTAATGACAAGATGGCAAAGCTTCGCAATGAAATTAAAGAGATGAAAGTTGCCAGAGATACAAAGCGTCAAGAACGCAACCGACATAACGTTCCCTCCGTTGCAATCGCTGGCTATACAAATGCCGGTAAGTCATCGTTGATGAATAAACTCACCGGAGCTGGCGTGCTTGTTGAGAACGCACTCTTTGCAACACTTGATCCCACTGTTCGTAGAGTTACGGCATCTGATGGTCGCATTTACACACTTTCAGACACTGTGGGCTTTGTAAGGCATTTGCCGCATCAACTTGTTGAAGCGTTTAAGTCAACTCTGGAAGAAGTGTCTGGAGCAGATCTCATCGTGCATGTGGTTGATGGTTCGCACCCCGATCCACGTGAGCAGATCCGCGCTGTTCGTGAAGTAATTAACGATATTGGCGGCGGAGATATCCCAGAGATTATTGCAATCAACAAAGCAGATATTGCCTTGCCTGAAGTGCAGATGCAGCTACTCAGAGAAGAGAGCAACTCATTCGCCTTCTCTGCGCGTACCGGGTTTGGTCTTGATACTTTAGTTAAAGCTATTGAAACATCTCTACCGAGACCTCGGATAGAAATTAAAGTAGTCATTCCTTTTAGTAGAGGAGATCTTGTCTCTGCAATCCATGAACGCGGAGAAGTACTTTCTGAAACGTATTCTGAGCTAGGTACTTCAATCCATGCGATGGTCGATGCACACATTGCCCAGCAAGTGGAGGTTGCCACTCAGAAAGAGGTAACGCTGTAATGGGTGAGAAGATTGTTCTAGATTCACAAAATTTTGCAGCGAGCGTTGACCGAGCCCTTATCTCAATTTTGCGTGGTGGGATTGTTGTTGTTGCCGCAGAGCATGGATATATGTATGCATGTGATGCTTTTAATCAAAATTCAGTTACCAAGATTCATCAGCTCAGAGGCGATGAACTCCGCACTGCTTGCCAGGTAATGGTTGGCAGTACTTCAGCGGTCTCTGGGATTGCACAAGATTTTGATGAGCCATGGCAGAAACTGGCCGAAAAGTTTTGGCCTGGTTTATTAACAATGCAGTTGATGCAGCAACCTGCGCTGAGTTGGGATTTGGGGGATGAGGGTTCACTTGCGCAGTTCGTCCTGCGTATTCCATCAAGACAATTCTTATTAAAACTATTAGAGCAAAGCGGACCTCTTGCGGTTGCTAGCATCGCGCAGGCAGGGCAGGGCTTAATAGCTTCACTCAATAACTTTGTTGCAGGCAGCGATGTCATACTCGAGATTGATGAAGGCCCTCTTCCTGCTGGGGCGCTATCCACAGTTGTTCGAAGGTCTGCGACCGGCACGAAGGGCGTCCTAGAGGTTTCCAGAGTGGGAGCAATCTCACTTGCCCAACTCCAATCTGTCATTCCTGATATTTCTAGATCCAGCACATAGGCTTAGGCCATGTCCACATCAGATACTTTCTTTGGCCCAGATTTTCCAGCGCTGCAAGCACAAGATCCAGATATTGCTGCAGTACTTCTTTCAGAGTTAGAGCGCCAGCGCCATAATCTGCAGTTGATTGCAAGTGAAAACTTCACATCACCTGCAGTACTGGCAACTCTTGGATCGACACTGTCAAACAAATATGCAGAGGGTTACCCAGGTAAGCGTTACTACGGCGGTTGTGAAGAAGTAGATAAAGTCGAAGTGATAGGCATTGAGCGAGCAAAGTCACTTTTCGGCGCAGAGCATGCGAACTTGCAACCACATTCAGGTGCAAGTGCAAACGTAGCTGTGTATCAGGCGTTTACTAAGCCCGGGGATACCGTCCTTGCAATGTCATTGCCGCATGGCGGACATTTGACTCATGGATCAAAAGTTAACTTTTCAGGTAAATGGTTCAACATTGTTTCTTATGGCGTGCGCCAAGATAATGAACTCATTGATTATGACGAGCTACGTGATTTAGCTCTCAAGAATGCTCCGCGAATGATCTGCACAGGTGCAACCGCTTATCCAAGTTTGATTGATTTTGCGAAGGTCCGCTCTATCTGTGATGAAGTCGGGGCAATTATGTGGGTTGATGCTGCGCACTTTATTGGATTAGTTGCGGGCAAAGCGATCCCATCACCTGTTCCATATGCAGATGTTGTTTCATTTACTACTCACAAAGTTCTGCGCGGACCACGTGGGGGAATGATTCTTTCAAAGGCTGAACATGCAGCAGCAATTGATAAAGCAGTTTTCCCTGGTATGCAAGGTGGTCCAATTATGAGCGCTGTTGCGGGTAAGGCGGTTGCTTTGAAGGAGTGTGCAACACCTGCTTATCAGAAGTATGCAAAGGATGTTATTTCTAATTGTCAGGTACTTGCTAAGAGCCTTGAAGGAGAAGGAATGCGTGCCGTTTCAGGAGGTACACAGACACATCTAGCTCTTATTGATATTCGCTCTACAGGTATTAACGGAAAAGTTGCAGATGAGCGCTGTGGACTTTCAGGAATCACTTTAAACAAAAATGCAATTCCATATGACCCAGAATCACCAGCAGTGACAAGTGGCATTCGTGTTGGATCAGCTGCAACTACAACCCAAGGAATGGGTGCACCTGAGATGCAAGAAATTGGCTCACTGATTGCAAGAGCAATTAAAGATGGTGGGGAGCCTTCAAAGGCTAAGGCTATTTCGCAAGATGTGCGTGCACTGACTGCAAAATTCCCTGTTTACCCTCGCTAGTATTACCCACGAGGTGATGGGACTATGCGTGAGTATTTAATTTCTGCGGCACTTGCTGCTGCTTTTTGTTTTCTCATTACTCCGCTCATCCGTAATCTATCTATGCACTCTGGTGCTTTTGGACAACTACGAGAGCGTGACATTCACACAACCATTACCCCTCGCTGGGGTGGAATTGGAATGTGGGCATCAATGGCCATCACATTTCTCATTGTTGGTCATCTTCCATTAGTAGGAGCAGCATTTGGAAGAGAGCTGACAGGAATCTTTGAGGCAGCAACTTTTGTCATGCTACTTGGAGCACTCGATGATCGTTTTGATTTAGATGCCCTCACAAAGTTTGCTGGGCAAGCACTTGCTGGAGGAATCTTGCTTCTCCATGGTGTTCAAATTCTTTGGCTACCGATTAACGGTATTTATACACTTCCTTCAAATATCGGTCAGGTACTCACAGTTGTATTTGTTATGCTTGTTATTAATGCGGTGAATTTCATCGATGGACTAGATGGCCTTGCCACCGGCATTGTTGCCATATGTGCGATCGCCTTCTTTGCCTTTTCTTATATCTTGGCTATTACTAATGGGTTTAATCGTGCTGGAGCTCCTTCACTTGTCACCGCAGTTGTTATTGGAATGTGTGTTGGTTTTCTACCGTTTAATTATTACCCAGCAAAGATTTTTATGGGTGATTCAGGTGCCATGCTTCTCGGGCTCTTGTTATCCGCCGCCGCAATTACATTAACGGGACAGATTGATATAAATGCAATTTCAGGTCAGGATTCTCGGTCAACGTTAGTCCCACTGCTGCTGCCATTTACAATTCTTGCTATTCCGTTTATTGATTTGCTTATGGCAATTACTAGAAGACTACGGGCAGGACGCTCACCATTTGCCGCTGACAGAGAGCATCTGCACCATCGTTTACTTGATTTAGGTTGCACGCAGCGCGAAGCGGTCACTATTTTGTATCTTTGGACCGCAATGTTTGCTCTTCCAACTGTTGTGGCAGGTTTCGAGCCTCTTTGGATGGCGCTACTGCTTGCAGCAATCATCGCAAGCTTCTCTTTCTTACAGATACGAGCAAGCTTTACAAGATCTGCGTCAACGCGCTCCATGCAAGGGATGGCAAGTTATGAATGATGATCCAACTATTTCTATGTGGCATGGAGCGATTATCCCCGCCTCTGCGGTTGCAATTATTACGACTATTGGCGCAGCGTTAGTTCGCCATCGCGCTGGGCTTTGGGGAGCGCTTATTGCAAGTGCAACTGTTGTTATATTTCTTGGTATACATCTTCTTATTTCAGCAATTTCTAAAAACCTTGACCCAATCGCAGTGATGGGTCTTGCTATGTTTTCTTACTTTGCGAAAATTCTTGTGATGGGCGCCTTGCTACTTATTGTTTCAAAAGCGACTGCGCCTCAAACTGTGGATAGAACGAGCTTTGCTGTGGCAGCACTAGCCATCACCGCAGCGTGGCTTGCAGGAGAGATACGTGCATTTCTTAAACTACGAATCGGGCTACCATTGCCTTCCACGGGCGCTCAGGCAGAAGATTCATCAAGAAAGCAGGGCTAGTTAGATGGCAAGAAATAATGAAGAGGGTGCAGTCTGGTCAATCATGGGTTACCTGATTTCAGGACTCCTGATCTGGGGTGGGATTGGCTACGGCCTAGATAACTGGCTTCATACCCACTACTTCTTGCTAGGCGGTCTAATTTTGGGCGCTGGGGCCTCTATCTACCTTATCTGGCTCCGATTTGGTCGCGAATAACACATCCGGGCTCCTTGGTTAGAGTTTCAGATTTTTTGCTCTCTCCAATAGGGTTTGGGCGTCTTCTAGAAATGTCCGGTCCAAGCAAGCGTTGGTGAAAGGTGTGTGGAAACAGTGCAGATAACTGGCCATCTTGCCAGCAGCGCAGGATTTGTTCCTCCAAGCACATCGGATTTTAATCTTCCGCCAATTTTTGGACATAGTGCTTATTTAACAAAACCAATTGCGCTTGTTTTCTTCTCTGTTATTTTAATTTCAGCATTTTTTATTCTTGCTTCGCGTAAATCAGCGGTTGTTCCAAGCAAATTGCAATATGCAGGAGAATCAATTTATAGCTTTGTGCGTAAAGACTTAGGCGAAGAAATTATCGGTAGCGGCTTTTTAGCTTATGTTCCTTTTCTTTTCACACTTTTTACCTTCGTTCTAGTTAATAATGTCTTTGGAATCATCCCATTCATGCAGTTCCCAGCAATGTCACATGTTTCATTCCCGTATGTACTGGCTGGCTTTAGTTACTTCATCTTCCACGCGATTGGTGTTAAACGCCAAGGTCTGATCCCGTATTTAAAGGGAATCGCCTTCTTGCCTGGTGTTCCAAAGTTTGCATACATACTTCTTACACCTATTGAAATCGCTACCTACTTTTTGATCCGCCCCGTCACACTTGCCTTGCGCTTATTTGCAAATATGTTTGCGGGTCACTTACTCCTACTTGTATTTATTGGTGGAGGAAATTACATGCTTCATGATTCGCACCTTTTGATGAAGTTCTTGTCCCCATTCTCGTTTTCTTTTGGAATCATCATGACATTCTTCGAATTCATGGTTCAGTGCCTACAGGCATACATCATCACTCTTCTTTCGGCGCTCTTTATCGCAGGAGCGTTGGCAGAGGAACATTAATTTTAAGTAATGTTTAATGGGCTCCCGCTCGTTAAATCCCACATAATGGAAAGGCAACAAAGATGCACGGCACACTCAACCTGGTCGGTTATGGCCTATCTGCAATCGGACCCGCAATAGCAACTGGTTTGATTTTCGCCGCCTATATCAATGGCGTCGCACGTCAACCTGAGTCACGTAGCGTTCTACAACCAATCGCATTCCTTGGCTTCGCTCTTGCTGAAGCTTTGGCACTTTTCGGTCTGGTTCTAGCGTTCGTTCTTAAGTAAGAACAGAACCCGAGAGACGAGAAAGAGCTAAATAATGAGAATTCATATGGAGGCTGCAGCCAATCCACTAATTCCTAATACCGCTGAATTAGTTGTTGGTGTTATTGCCTTCTCTCTTCTCTTCATTGTGTTGCGCTCACGCGTTGTTCCAATGTTTGAGAAGGCCTTTACTGCTCGCACAGAAGCGATTGAAGGCGGTATTGCCAAAGCAGAGCATGCGCAGCGTGAAGCTGAAGCAGCCCTTAAGGCATATACAGCTCAACTCAATGATGCTCGTAGCGAGGCTCAATCAATTCGTGAAGAAGCGCGCGTTCAAGGCGCTGCAATCATCGAAGATTTGCGTGGTAAGGCACAAGAAGAGGCAAGTCGCATTACTGCCGCAGCACATGCATCTATCGAAGCAGAGCGCCAACAGGCAGTTGCCTCACTTCGTCATGAAGTTGGTGCACTTGCTACCGAATTAGCATCAAAGATCGTTGGAGAGGCACTTGATGATCAAGTTCGCCAATCTGGAATCGTTGATCGCTTCCTTACTGATTTGGAGAAGAGCTCCAAGTGATTTCTCTCGCTGGTAATAGTCGTCAATCACTCATCACTTTGCGTGATGGCCTAGATGAAAAGCTCAAAGGGCTTTCATCTTCTGATTGCACGGGTATTTCCACCGACCTATTTTCTGTTGTGAGTGCACTGAACTCTTCTATTAGCTTAAGGCGCGCATTTACTGATCCATCTCGTGATGCCGCTTCGAAAACACAGCTAGCCAAGGATCTCTTTGCTAAGAATATTTCTGCCAAGGTTCTAGAGCTTGTGAGCGCAGCAGCTGCGCTACGTTGGTCATCTTCAGTTGATATCTCAAGTGCTATTGAGCAACTTGCGATTGAAGCAGAAGCGACCGCAGCCAATAGTGATAATTCACTCGACCGTGTCCAGGATGAACTCTTTGCATTTGGAGAAATCCTTGCTGATCATCAAGAACTTCGCATCACTCTTGGTGAAAGGCTTGGATCAGCTCAAGGCAAGACGGAATTGATTGCCTCTCTTTTGGCAAGCAAGGCAGCGCCTTCTACAGTGCGCTTGCTGACACATTTAGTCAACGGTCTTGCAGGGCGCGGAATTGATAACGTTCTAGAGGTTTACGTCGAAGCAGTTGCCGCTCGGCGCAATCGCTTGATCATTTTGGTTCGCACTCGCTCGCATTTAACATCTGCACAATCTGAGAAGCTTGCAGCCGTAATGGCTAAGCAAGTGGGCCAGCCTGTGCATTTGAATTATGAAATTGATCCATCGGTTGTCGGTGGGATTTCAATCCGATTCGGTGACGAATTGGTCGATGGAACGATCAGTACACGTTTAGCAGAAGCAGGTAGAGCACTAGCTGTATAAGAGTTTCTAGTTTTTAGCAGATGTCTAAAACTAGGTGAGTTAAGAGGAGAAGAAGATGGCCGAACTTACGATCCGTCCCGAAGAGATTCGCGATGCACTGGCAAAGTATGTTTCCGCATACAACCCAGGAACAGCAGCGCGTGATGAGGTCGGTACCGTTGTCGAAGCAGGTGATGGCATCGCTCGTGTTGAAGGGCTGCCTTCCACAATGACCAACGAACTTTTGAAGTTCGAAAATGGAACATTGGGACTCGCGCTCAACCTCGACGTGCGCGAAATCGGTGTTGTTATCCTCGGTGAATTCACTGGCATTGAAGAAGGAACATCTGTTCGCCGTACAGGTGAAATTCTCTCTGTTCCAGTAGGAGATGGCTTCCTAGGAAGAGTTGTTGACCCTCTTGGCCGCCCAATTGATGGCAAGGGTGAAATTAAAGCTGAAGCAATGCGCGCACTTGAATTGCAGGCTCCATCAGTAGTTGAGCGCCAACCTGTGAAAGAACCAATGCAGACTGGAATTAAAGCTATCGATGCGATGACTGCTATTGGCCGTGGACAGCGCCAGTTGATCATCGGAGATCGCCAGACAGGCAAGACTGCGATTGCAATCGACACAATTATTAACCAGAAGGAAAACTGGAAGACCGGAGATCCGAAGAAGCAAGTGAAATGTATTTATGTTGCTATTGGTCAGAAGGGTTCAACAATTGCTTCTGTAAAGGGAGCACTTGAAGAAGCTGGCGCAATGGAGTACACAACAATTGTTGCTTCTCCTGCATCTGATCCAGCGGGTTTCAAGTACCTAGCTCCATATACAGGTTCTGCCATTGGTCAGCACTGGATGTATGCAGGACAACATGTACTTATAGTCTTTGATGACCTTTCAAAGCAAGCGGAGGCATATCGCTCAGTCTCATTGCTTCTTCGACGTCCACCAGGCCGTGAAGCGTATCCAGGAGACGTCTTCTATTTACACTCACGTCTACTTGAGCGTTGCGCAAAACTTTCTGATGAACTTGGTGGTGGTTCTATGACTGGACTTCCCATCATTGAGACAAAGGGTAATGACGTATCTGCCTTCATTCCCACCAACGTAATTTCTATCACTGATGGTCAATGCTTCCTTGAAACAGATCTTTTTAACGCAGGTGTTCGCCCAGCTATTAACGTAGGTATTTCAGTATCTCGCGTGGGTGGTTCTGCTCAGACAAAGGCGATCAAGAAGATTGCTGGTCGTTTGCGTCTTGACCTAGCGCAGTACCGTGAACTGGAAGCTTTTGCAGCATTTGGTTCAGATCTAGATGCTGCTTCTAAATCTCAACTTGAGCGCGGTGCACGAATGGTTGAGTTGCTCAAGCAGGGTCAGTACTCACCTTATTCAGTAGAGCGTCAGGTAGTTTCAATCTGGGCAGGAACAACAGGAAAGATGGATTCAATTCCAGTTCCTGATGTTCGCCGCTTTGAAGCTGAGTTCTTAGAATATATTGCTCGCTCACACGCATCGATCTTTGAAGTGATTTCCTCATCTCGTGAACTCAGTGATGACACTGTTGCAGCACTTGAAAAGGCAGTGGAAGCATTCAAAAACGAATTCACAGTGAGCGCAGGTAAGTAAGTAAAAAATGGGTGCTCAACTTCGTATTTATCGCCGCCGAATGCGTTCGGTCAAAGCGACAAAGAAGATTACGCGTGCAATGGAGTTGATCTCTGCTTCGCGTATTGTTAAGGCGCAGCAGCGTGTAGCTGCTTCATCTCCATATTCAAATGAGTTAACAAGCGCCGTACGAGCTGTTGCCACCCAATCAAGCACTGTTCACCCTCTTACAAGCCCAGCAACCAATCCCAAGCGCGCAGCAGTTCTCATTATTACTGCAGACCGCGGAATGGCTGGGGCATATTCCAATGCTGCTATCAAAGAAGGCGATCAGCTGATTGCGAACATTCGTGGTCGTGGACTTGAAGTAGAAGCTTATTTAATTGGGCGCAAGGCAGTGAATTTCTACCGTTTCCGAAACCGAGCAATTGCTGCTTCATGGACTGGTTTTTCTGATAATCCAACATTTGAAAATGCTCGTGAGGTTTCAAGTGCCCTTATTGTTGCTTTCTTAACCAACTCTTTAGAAAGCGCTCAAGGAGTGGATGAACTTCATATTGTTTACACTGAATTTAAATCTATGATTACCCAGCTTCCAGTAGAAGATCAACTTCTTCCACTTGCAACCACTGAGCAAGGTGAAGCACATGCAGGAATTACTGCGATGTATGAGTTCGAGTCAAGCGCAGAAGGTGTCCTTAACGCCTTGCTGCCTCGTTATGTAGAGGCAAGAGTTTTCAATGCGATGTTGCAGTCAGCAGCTTCTGAACATGCTGCCCGCCGCCGCGCAATGAAGTCAGCAACTGACAACGCTGATGAATTAATCAAGTCACTTACCCGACTTGCGAACGCGGCTCGTCAAGCCGAAATTACCCAAGAGATCAGTGAAATTGTTGGCGGCGCAGATGCGCTTGCCTCAGCTAGCGCAGGGAGCGAATGATGTCAGAGACAACTACCAAAGTAGCGAGTAAGAACGGTCGAGTGGCCCGAGTAATCGGCCCAGTGGTGGATATTGAATTCCCTGCCGACTCAATGCCCGCCATCTTCAATGCGTTGCATGTAGATGTGACACTCTCTGGTGAAAAGCGCATGCTTACGATGGAAGTTGCTCAGCACATAGGCGATAACGTCGTGCGCGCGATCTCCATGCAACCAACCGATGGAATGGTCCGCGGAGCATCAGTAACAGATACCGGAGCGCCAATTAGTGTCCCAGTGGGCGATGTAACAAAGGGACATGTATTTAATACCTTGGGCGAGTCACTCGATGTTCCAACATCATCACTTGATATTAAAGAGCGTTGGCCAATTCACCGTACTGCCCCTGCCTTTGATCAACTTGAGTCAAAGACTGAGATGTTTGAAACTGGAATTAAGGTTATTGATCTGCTTACTCCTTATGTACGTGGCGGAAAGATTGGTCTTTTCGGCGGTGCTGGCGTGGGCAAGACAGTTTTGATTCAAGAGATGATTTACCGCGTAGCTGAAAACTTCGGTGGAGTATCAGTATTCGCCGGTGTAGGTGAACGTACTCGTGAAGGTAACGATTTGTTCCTAGAAATGACTGAGACTGGTGTTATCAATAAGACCGCCTTGGTCTTCGGTCAGATGGATGAACCACCTGGAACTCGTCTACGTGTTGCTTTATCAGCCCTGACAATGGCGGAGTATTTCCGCGATGTTCAAAAGCAAGATGTGCTTTTGTTCATCGATAATATTTTCCGTTTCACACAAGCAGGTTCTGAAGTATCAACACTGCTTGGCCGTATGCCATCAGCTGTGGGATACCAGCCAACACTTGCTGACGAAATGGGACAACTACAGGAGCG
>CAIUHY010000013.1 GCA_903899145.1 uncultured Actinomycetes bacterium | reverse complement strand
AGTATGCGTGAACACACTCTGCGCTGTTATGGGTGGGGATGAGCTTTATAAAACAGCATGTGATCGTCTTGGTATTAGTAATCATGAAACAACACCAGATGGAAAAGTATCTCTGGAGCGCATTGAGTGCAATGCAGCATGCGATTACGCGCCTGTTGTTATGGTCAATTGGGAGTTTTATGACAACCAAACACCAGAATCACTTCGTGAATTAGTAGATGGCGTGCGCGCAGGAAACCCTCCAGCACCAACACGTGGACCTAAGAAGCTTCGCACATGGAAAGAAAACTCAGCTGTACTTGCTGGACTCTCTGATGGTTTAGCTGGTGAAGGTCTGCAAGCAGGAGAAGCATCACTTCGTGGCTTAAAGATTTCTAAGTCAGGAGCAGATAAGTAATGAGCAAACTTACTCCTGTTCTATCTGCATCATGGGATCAAGCAGATTCATTTACATTAGAAGGCTATAAGCGCAATGGCGGTTATAGCGCGATTGCAAAAGCACTTGGCATGAGCGCAGATGAAGTTATTACAACTATTAAAGATTCAGGTTTGCGTGGCCGCGGAGGCGCTGGTTTCCCAACCGGAAATAAATGGTCATTTATTCCTCAAGGAGATAACAAGCCTCATTACTTAGTTGTTAATGCAGACGAATCAGAGCCTGGAACATGCAAAGACATTCCACTTCTTCTAGCTAATCCACATGTGTTGATTGAAGGGGTCATCATTGGTTCTTATGCAATCCGTGCAGGCCATGCATTCATTTATGTTCGGGGTGAAGTTGTGCACGTTGTGCGCCGCCTACAACAAGCGATCGAAGATGCTTATAAAGCAGGATATTTAGGTAAGAACATTCTTGGCAAGGGATACGATTTAGAGCTGACACTGCATGCCGGAGCTGGTGCTTATATTTGCGGTGAAGAGACTGCGCTGCTTGATTCACTCGAAGGATTCCGCGGACAACCTCGACTTCGCCCACCATTTCCAGCTATTGCAGGTCTTTATGCAATGCCAACAGTTGTGAATAACGTGGAATCTATTGCCTCCGTGCCAGCAATTATTGATAAGGGTGTCGAGTGGTTTCAAACTATGGGAACAGAAAAAAGCAAAGGATTTACCTTTTACTCACTTTCTGGCCATGTAAAAAACCCAGGACAATTTGAAGCACCACTTGGAATCACTTTGCGTGAAATTCTTGAACTCGCCGGTGGCATGCGCGAGGGTCATCAGTTGAAGTTCTGGACACCAGGAGGATCATCAACGCCGATCTTTACTGCAGAGCATTTGGATACTCCACTTGATTATGAAGGTGTATCAGCAGCTGGTTCGATGTTGGGAACAAAAGCACTACAAATATTTGATGAAACAACATGTGTAGTGCGAGCCGCACTTCGCTGGAGTGAGTTTTATAAGCATGAGTCATGCGGAAAGTGCACACCTTGCCGTGAGGGAACGTGGTGGCTAGTCCAGATGTTAGAGGATTTAGAAGCAGGTAAAGGAAGCGAAGCAGATCTAGATAAGTTGCTTGATCTTTGTGACAACATTGCTGGCCGTTCATTTTGTGCATTAGCTGATGGCGCGGTTGCTCCGATTATTTCAACACTCAAGTATTTCCGTTCTGAATACATCGCCCACCAAACAAACGGTGGTTGCCCATTTGATCCAGTTGCCTCAACACTTTTTGATGTGGTAGGTGCCAAGTGAGTCCTGAGCAAGCAGTAACTGCAGTTGAGACTGTTACCGCAACTATTGATGGCATTGAAGTACAAGTTCCAAAAGGAACTTTGATTATTCGCGCTGCAGAAAAACTTGGCATTCAAATTCCTAGATTTTGTGATCATCCTCTTCTTGCTCCAGCTGGTGCATGTCGTCAATGTTTGGTTGATGTTGAAGTAAACGGACGTGCGTTCCCAAAGCCACAAGCTTCTTGCACAATGCCTGTAGAGAACGGCATGGTTGTGAAGACTCAACTCACATCTGAAACTGCTGAAAAAGCCCAAGCAGGAATCATGGAGTTCTTACTTATTAATCATCCACTTGATTGCCCGGTCTGTGACAAGGGCGGTGAGTGTCCACTGCAAAACCAAGCAATGACTGCTGGCCGCGCCGAAAGCCGTTTTGAAGGCGAAAAGCGCACATTTGAAAAGCCAATCAACATTAGCTCTCAAGTACTTCTAGATCGTGAGCGTTGTGTCCTCTGTGCTCGCTGTACTCGTTTTTCAGAAGAAATTGCAGGAGACCCTTTCATTACTCTCAATGAGCGTGGGGCACTGCAACAAGTAGGAATTTATGAGAAAGATCCATTTGAGTCTTATTACTCAGGTAACACAGTTCAGATCTGCCCAGTTGGCGCACTCACAGGTGCTTCTTATCGATTCCGTGCCCGCCCATTTGACTTAGTTTCAGTTAATTCTGCATGTGAACATTGTGCATCTGGTTGCGATATGCGAACCGATATGCGCCGTGGAAAGACATTACGCCGCCTTGCAGGAGATGACCCCGATGTTAACCAAGAGTGGAATTGCGATAAGGGCCGCTGGGCATTTAAATATCTCACAAGCCGAGAGCGCGTAAGCACGCCTATGGTTCGTGGTGTTGATGGTGAACTTCACGAAGCGTCATGGCCAGAGGCGCTAGCTGCCGCTGCTGCAGGTCTTAAAAATAAGAACGTTGGCGTATTAGTTGGTGGGCGCGCAACAGTTGAGGATGCGTATGCCTATAGCAAGTTTGCTCGTGTTGCACTTGGCACAAATGATATTGATTTCCGTGCTCGCCCTCATACAGAGGAAGAGTCAGAATTTTTGACTGCTATTGCTCCTAAACTTTCAACAAACTATCTCGATATTGATGCTGCAGATTCTGTTGTACTACTTGGTTTTGAACCAGAAGAAGAGTCACCAATAGTTTTCTTGCGTATCTATCATCAAGTAAGAAAGCGTGGGCTTTTGGTCATCTCTGATGCACCGCTTACAAGCCGAGGATCTAAAAAGCTCAAGGCGAAGTTAGTAGCTAACACTTCAAGCATTTCAGGACTTACAAATAAGAGCGTCATAATTGT
>CAIUHY010000012.1 GCA_903899145.1 uncultured Actinomycetes bacterium | reverse complement strand
GTAGTTGTTGAGCCACGTCTAAATGTACTCACCAGAACTGTTGAAGATGATGCGGGAATGGAACGGATGATTGTTTCAAACGTTGATCAAATAGCAATTGTGATTGCTGCTGCTAACCCAGAACCAAAACATGGTTTTGTCGATCGCGCCCTCGTTGTTGCATTTGATCAAGGAATTAAACCGCTCATTATTGTTACCAAATGTGATTTGGCAGATCCATCAGAATTCCTTACACAATATAAAGATTTAGGTGTTGAACAGGTGCAGGTTCAAAGAGGAAGCGATCTCACTGCTCTACGAGAAAAACTTCGAGGCAAGCGCACAGTGCTTCTTGGCCATTCGGGCGTAGGAAAATCAACACTTGTAAATGCTTTAGTCGAAGCTGCAAACCGCGCAACAGGTGATGTGAATGATGTAACTGGACGTGGTCGCCATACTTCTTCTAGCGCCGTTGCTATCGCACTTGATAAGAGTGAAATTAACGAGGCAGATGGTTGGATCATCGATACTCCAGGTGTGCGCTCCTTTGGTCTTGCCCATGTGCAGAGAGACCGCGTGATCAGTGCGTTTGCCGAATTTAAAGAGGCTATTGAGCATTGCCCTCGCAATTGCTCACATGATGAAGAAAATTGCGCACTCAACCATTGGCCTTCACTGGATGAAAAAGCTCTTGCGCGATTAAATAATCTTCGCGGGCTGCTTCGTGAAGGTAAACTACGCGCATGAGAGATCTAGTCGCAGATTTAGCACTTGCCAAATCACTTGCCGATCTTGCCGATCAGATCACTCAAGATCGCTACCAATCACTTGATCTTAAGATTGAAACTAAACCTGATCTCACACCTGTTACAGATGCCGATAAGGCAGTAGAAAAAGTCATAAGAGAGCACCTATCTAAAAATCGACCAGATGATCTCATTGTTGGCGAAGAGTTTGGTGCAGCAGATATTCATAGCGGCAAGTACTACTGGGTTATAGATCCAATTGATGGGACTAAGAACTTTTTGCGAGGCGTGCCAACATGGGCAACACTTATTGGTTTATGTAATCCAGAAGGTGAAGTTGTTGTTGGCGTCGTAAGTGCCCCTACTCTTTATCGACGCTGGTATGCAGCTCTTGGCCATGGCGCTTTTGTTGTTGAAGATAAAGGAACTCCAAAACGGATTCGTGTTTCTGAAGTAAAGGATCTTAAAGATGCATCTTTGTCATATTCCGACCTCATTGGGTGGGGTAATCGAAAAGAAAAATTGCTTGCATTGCAAGAGAAAATTTGGCGCACAAGAGCACACGGTGATTTCTGGTCACATGTACTTGTAGCTGAAGGCGCAGTAGATATTGCCGCTGAGCCATCACTTGCCTTATGGGATATCGCAGCGATCGACATCATTGTCCGCGAAGCAGGCGGGCGTTTTACAAGTATTGATGGTAAAGATGGCGTTCACGGAGCAAGCGCACTAACAAGCAATGGTCATCTGCATGACGCACTTATCAAGGCCCTGAATTAATGCGTTTTTTATGGTTTGGTAAGAAAAAAAGCAAGAGCGCAATTGATGCTCCACAAGAACTCGTTCAAGTTTTTAATGTTGATAATTTTGTCTTGTTGACCCACCCACTTGGCAATGCTGCAGATACTGCCTTATCAGCAGAATTTATATGCTCCTGTATTTTCTCTGTCATTGTGAATGAAGATTCCGTAGCAAGTAAAGCCGTACAGAACTTCTTGCAAGAACGTGGGGCGATAATTTTTTCTACTTCAGAATATACTCATAGTTCATCTCAGGGTTATGCAGCAAGAGTGAGCCATCCAGATACCCAGAAGAGTTCAACTGTTCTTGTTGGCCCCCCTACTGTTATTTCTAAAGCGACTGTCCCTTTTCACCAAGAAATAACAGATGCCATAGCAGCATCACAAGAGATATTTATTGTGGCAATAGATGGAATTACATATGCTGCTTTTACTATTTCATCTGAGATGAGATAACTTAAAGAGCTAGCCAACCATCGGGCGTAAGTTCTTCAGCAGCCTCAGGGCCCCATGATCCTTTAAAGTATGGCAAAAGGTGTGGTTCATTATTAATAACATCTTCCACAATTCTCCATGTTTCAAGTACTGAATCAATACGGGTAAAGCGCATGTGATCTCCCGCCATAGCAGCACGTAGCAAACGCTCATATGCCTCTTGGCGATCACCAAGTGCGGCAGAGAAGTTAACAGTGAGCTTCACAGGCTCAGTGGAGAGATGGTCTCCTGGGGATTTCGCCTGTAGCTCAATATCTACGCCGTCATTTTTCCCAAGCCGAAACCTAAGTAAATTAGGTGCCCCCGATTGTGTCTCACCAAAGAGCATCCGGGGTGGGTGCTTAAATTCAATAATTACTTCAAGCGTTGTTTCAGAGAGATTTTTACCGGTACGAAGATAGAACGGAACTCCTGACCAGCGCCAGTTGTCCACTCTCAAAACTGCAGCAGCATATGTCTCTGTTTTAGATCCAGGAGCAACTCCAGTTTCATCAAGGTAACCAACGTATTGGCCTCGAATTACCTCATCTGCTTTTAGGGGGGCAATGGCGCGAAAGACTTTTAGTTTTTCATCTTCCATAATGTTTGATGAAAGGTCTGCTGGTGGCTCCATTGCAATAAGTGCAAGTACTTGGAGCAAGTGGTTCTGAAGTACATCCCTAATTGCACCAACGCCGTCATAGAAACCGCCACGTCCTTCAACACCAAAGTTTTCTGCCATAGTGATCTGCACGCTATTGATATAGCGACGATTCCAAAGTGGTTCCCAAATAGAGTTAGCGAAGCGGAATACCAAGATATCTTCCACCGATTCTTTGCCAAGGTAGTGGTCAATTCGAAAGATGCGATCTTCACTTAGGACTTCTTCAAGCTCATCTTGCAGATTAATAGCTGATTTAAGGTCACGCCCAAAAGGTTTTTCAACAACAAGGCGAATGCGCTCTGTGAGGCCAACTGCTGCTAAACCTTTAGTTACGTTGCTAAATGCAGATGGTGGAATAGCCAGATAAATAACCGGATTCTTCTTATCTTTAAGCGCTTTTGCAATATCTTCATAAAGCTTTGCATCTTCGTAGCTTCCAATAATGAGTGAGAATTCTTTATCGAGTTCGGCCAAAATCTTCTCATCTGGATCTGGGAATACAGCTTTAATCCCATCAAAGGCATGAGCAACGAATTGCTCATGATCCCATTTGGTTGAGGCAACACCAAAAACAGCACAATGAAGAGAGTCATTAAGCGCCATGCTATATAAAGCAGGAAAGAGCTTCTTCTTTGCTAAATCACCTGTTGCGCCAAAAAGAACAAGAGCATCTGCTGGTTCAAGTTTTGCTTTGCGCACCATTACTTCTTTTTCACTTCTTGGTGGCCACCAAATTTTTTACGCATTGCTGAAAGTACTTTATTTGCATACAAATCATTGCCACGTGATGTAAATCGACCCATCAAAGATGCGCTGAGTACATTTGCTGGAACCCCAGCGTCAATTGCAGTCTGCACTGTCCATCGCCCTTCACCTGAATCAGATACCGAACCTTCATAGCTAGCAAGTTCTGGATCTTCTGCATATGCAGTTGTTGTGAGATCTAGTAGCCATGAAGCAACAACAGAACCACGACGCCACACTTCAGTTACTTCAGCCATATTAAAGTCATATTTTGTTTCAACATGATCACCTACTGCTGTTGGGTGCTTAATGCCTTTACTCGCTGCATGAATCAGATTCAAGCCTTCTGCATAAGCAGCCATTGCACCATATTCGATTCCGTTGTGGACCATCTTAATAAAGTGTCCAGAACCAACTGGACCACAGTGGTAATAACCATATTCAGATTGTGCAGGTTCTCCTGTTTTGCCTGGTGTTCGCTCAGCAGATTCAACACCTGAAGCCATAGCTTTAAAGATTGGTTCTAGTCGGTCAACAATTGCCTTATCGCCTCCGATCATTAATGAGTAGCCTCGTTCAAGCCCATACACCCCACCACTTGTTCCAACATCAACAAAGTTAATTCCCTTTGTCTTTAGGTATGAGGCATTAGCAATATCGTCACGATAAAAAGTATTTCCTCCATCAATAATTGTTGAACCAGGGGCCAAATACTCAGCTATAGCGTGAATTGTTTGTTGTGTTACTTCTGCAGGAACCATGATCCAAACAAATTGCGGACTTTCTTCATTGTTGTATTTTCTGAGATCTGCAAGAGATGAAAGAGGCGTAAAGCCTTCTTTCGCAACCGTTGTAACGGTATCTGCATTCACATCAAAGACGCTGACACTAATGGCGCTATTTCCGTGAGTTTTGATACGTCGTGCAATATTCGCGCCCATACGTCCAAGGCCAACTACGGTAATTTGAATCGTCATTGCTTAACTCCACTAATTAATTGATCAGTCATGATTATTACCTGAGCATTTTTAGAATTAGCCGCAAGTAGCCCTACCGGTCCACTTTGAACAGCCTCCACTGCTCCTATTTTGCCTTCTCCTAAGCAAAAAATGTAAATCGCACTCGCATTGGCAAGTCGTGAGAGAGAAATGCTTACTCGAAGCGCTGGAGCCTTTGGAGAGTCTGCAACAGCGATCGCATAGCGTGGTTCAGCTGGATCAATCTGGCCTGGAAACAATGAGGCGATATGGCCGTCTTCGCCCATGCTGAGGACGACTGAATCAAATGCCCTGTTACCAACTTCTAATTCCATATCACGGGCATAGTTTGCAGCCGCTCCCTCAAGTTCTTCCCTTGAGTGATCCCCTGCTGAATCAACAACATGGAAAACACAATGCGCTGTAGATAGTGAGAAGCCCTCAATCAAACCTTTGTCATTTCTTTCATCACTGCCTGATGAAACAAAGCGCTCATCACTAAACCAAATGTGAACAACACACCCTTCAAAACTTTCGTTATTGCGAATGAGTCTAAATAGAGCGATATCAATCGCTTTAGCACTTGCATATCCGGTGCGACCGCCAGTAACAACAATCTGTGCTCTGCGACCCTCGCGCCATGCATGTGCGATGGCATCTACAGTTCTTGCCGCACATGATGCGATTAACTCATCTGAAGATGGGTCGTAAAGGTATTTCATAGTAGCGGGGACAGGATTTGAACCTATGACCTCTGGGTTATGAGCCCAGCGAGCTACCGAGCTGCTC
>CAIUHY010000011.1 GCA_903899145.1 uncultured Actinomycetes bacterium | reverse complement strand
TTCGCGGTCAATGATTAATTCTGGAAGCCCAGCACGAGGGTGAAGAAGTGGTTCTGCCATAAGAAATTACTACTTCGCTGAAGACGTTGATCTAGGTAGTTGCGCAATTCCTTCAGCAACTGGCTCAAGACCTGCAGTATGCGCAAGTAGATCTAGCCATGCGAGGATGTGGCTTGGAATATTATTTCCATCTGCGGGAGTCCATGATGCACGTACTTCTAATTCAGAATCATCTTCTCTTTCATCGAGTGATCCAAAGGAGGTGCTAGACACCCGGGTAACAGTTCCACTTGGCTCTATATATGCGCAGTCATGCTTTGCAAGAGCTTCAATGAGCCACGTCCAGCCGATATTAGAAACCATAGGGTCAGTTGCCATCTCTTCATCAACGGCTGCTCTAACGAAAGTGACACATCGAAACTTACCAAGCCACCCTTCTTGTCCTGCAGGATCATGGAGGAGAACAAAGCGTGCAGTTGCAGCATCCTCTAACACATCAGCGGTAAGAGCAAAAGCATGGGGTGCAAGTTTTGATGGCGCAGGAACTTCTTCTAACAAAATTTCTGAGCGGGGGATGATGGTGCGAATTTGGGCAACAATCTCATCGAATGTGATTTCTTTGCTCATTGGCTAAGTGTAAATAGAGAAGTCTGTATTACTCCGTAGGCGCGGGCCTGTAGGTAATAAATGCCCCGCCTTCGACCTCTTCACGCTTGAATTGGGTATAGCCGATGGTGAATTCCTTCAATGAGATCTGCCTCTCTCCTCCAGAAATATTGGAAATACAAATATGTAGTTCATCGATTAAAGCTACGCGGAGGGCTTCTACTAAAAGAGCCGGTCCTGCTTCGATCAATATTTGTGAATAGTTTTTTTTAGCATCGCTCACTGCTTCAACTATATTTTTATTCCAGAGAATCACCTGAGTATTTGCAATTATTTCTTTGGGTAATTGATCTGCGTGCGATAAGACAATAAGGGGGATAGGTGTTTTTTCATATGGTTCATTACGCGCGCTATTTCCACCGATGAGAATCACATCAGATTGATTTCGCAGCTTATGAAAACGTACACGGTCTTCTGGAAAGCTCAGGCCAGCAGAGCGATGGTTGAGTGTTGTGGAGCCATCTATACCAATAATTAAGTTAGCCAACACGCGTGAATTCACGTAGATAGCGTATCTGACTTAGATTTCACGGCCATTATTGATTATCCTTCACCTGTGAAGCGCATTCGTATTGGTGGGATAAACGCCATCTCTCTATCAATTGCGCTTCTGGCAAGTATTTTAGTAGGAACGCAGGCCGTGCCATCACAGGCAGAAGACTTGGCATCGATTAAGGCTAAAGTGCAGTACTTCCAAGAAGTTGCTGCGAGTGCGGGTGAACAAGCACAACAAGCTCAAGTTCAGTTCCAACAACTCTCACGTAAGTTAGCTTCGGTACAGGCGCAGGCAGCAAACCAACAAACAGCAGTTAATGCTCTACAGGGTTCAATTGGCGCCATAGCATCTGATCTTTATAAACAGGGCGGATTTAGTCAGAGCATGCAATTACTCTTTTCATCTGACCCCACACTCTTTCTTGCAGCAGCCGGATCTCTTGATTCCTTGAGTAAGGGCAAAGCAATTGCTCTGCGTAAATATTCAGCAGCAAAGCAATCTCTAACAGCGACGAGTTTTACTGTCGGAGATCAAATAACTTTGGCTAAGGCAGCCCAAGCGCGCTATGTTGCAAAGCAAAAGGCAGCCCAAGATCAACTTGCTAAGGCAGAAGCTATTTTGGCAAAACTGACTAAAGCGGAACGAGCAAGAGTGGAAGCACTTATTAACGGGCAAGAAAATGCAGACCAACTTGCCTCACTTGCTGATATCAAAAATGCAAAATTTGGTAGTGGACTAGGAAGCGTCGCTCTGAGATTCGCAATTAAGCAACTTGGTGATCGCTATGTCTTTGGCGCCGCAGGGCCTACATGGTGGGACTGCTCTGGCCTGACTATGCGCGCCTTTGAGCAAGCAGGAATTTCACTTCCACATTCTGCTGCTGCCCAAATGAAATTTGGTAAATCAATTTCACGTGACAAGCTGCAGGCAGGTGATCTTGTATTTTTCGCATTTAGCAGAAGTGGGTATGTAGACCACGTAGGAATTTACCTTGGGGGAAATCAAATGGTGAATGCACCTCACCCTGGTGCGCGAGTAAAGGTTGAATCATTTGGCTCAAGTTTTGGATATCTCCGCTATGCAGGAGCACGCCGTTTATAGCAAGCGCAGGGTATTACTAGTAACCAATGATCTTGGCCCACGTGCTGGTGGTATTGAAACATTTATTCTTGGCCTGATTGATCACCTAGATGGCTCACAGATTCTTATTTACACATCTTCACAAGAAGGCTTCCGTGCATTTGATCAGGAACTAAGCGCCCGCACCGGCGCACTTGTTATTCGAGACAAGAGCAAAGTTTTACTTCCAACGCCTAGAGTGAATCGTGCTGTTGCAAAGCTTATGAAAGAGTATCAATCAGAGATTATTTGGTTTGGCGCTGCGACTCCTCTTGGTTGGATGGCAGGGCATCTTCGAAGGCACGGCGCTAAGCATCTCGTTTCACTCACTCATGGACACGAAGTCTGGTGGGCAAAGGTGCCGCCATTTAACTGGATTTTAAAGCGCATGAGTAAAAGTTTTGATGCCATCACTTATCTTGGAGATTTCACAGAGAAAGAAATCCGTAAATCAGTTGCTGATCCATCACGTCTTGTGCATATCGCTCCAGGAATCCCTATCGATCATTTCACGCCTGGTCCAAAGGATGCTGCGCTCGTCGAGCAATATGGGTTAGTCGGTAAAAAAGTCATTGTCTGCGTTGGGCGTTTAGTCCACCGTAAAGGACAAGACCGTCTCATAGAAGCGCTGCCAGAAATAATCAGAAATGAACCAGACGTCCTAGTTCTTTTTGTGGGCGTCGGGCCACGTAAAGCAAAGCTCGATATCCTCATTAAAAAATATAAATTAGAAGGTCATATAGTTTTTGTGGGACGAGTGACATACAAAGATCTTCCACGATATTTCAGATTGGGCGATATTTTCGTAATGCCATCGCGTTCTCGCCTTGGCGGACTTGAAGTTGAAGGCTTAGGCATCGTTTATCTAGAGGCAAGTGCATGTGGTTTGCCTGTTATTGCAGGTTCATCGGGGGGAGCGCCGGATGCTGTGCTAGCAAATGAAACAGGCCTAGTTGTTGATGGCCGCGATGTTCATGCAATTAGCAAAGCTGTGACAGAACTTTTTGCCGATCCTGCGCGTATGAAGAATATGGGGCAAGCAGGAAGAGCATGGGTCGTTGATCAGTGGAGCTGGGATTTTTGGGGAAGCAAATTTGCTTCCCTTTTATTTGGAGATAACTCCGCTCGATAGACCTAGGGAAATTGCTTGGGTGCGATTGCTTACGCCAAATTTTCTATAGATAGAACCAAGATGCGTCTTGGTTGTTGCTTCTGAAATAAATAAGTGCACAGAGATCTCTTTGCTTGTAGCGCCAGACTTGAGCGCATTAAGAACACTTACTTCACGCTTGGTTAGGCCATAAGTGTTTTTAGGAATAAGCGCGGCGCGAACACGGAACTTGCCTTCTGAGATTTGGGTGATGAGGTCAGAAAACTCAGGAATAAGCATGGACATAAATTCGTGAACACTCTGACCTGTACTCATCATGAGTATTTTTTCGCTCTCTATGTTTTCCTCGATAGAGAACTTAATCGGGGAGTTTTTCACAGAAGCTGCGAAGTCATCACTGTGACGAATTGAGTGGGAAAGAGCAGCAAGAGATAAGCGCATCTGGCGCAGATCAGTGCGCATCTTGGCTGTTGTACTCGAACGGCCTATCGATTTATCTAGTGAATAAGAAAGAAGGGATAGATCTCTTGCAAGGGCATCGGTTTGATCTCGAGGTAGTGCGAAAGATTTAGGCAACTTTATCCAAAGAGTGCGGCGATCTCGCTGGCAAACTGTTGGTTAACCACGTGGCGCTTGACCGAGAGTTTTGCTGTGAGCTGACCGCCTGCGATTGTGAAATCAACAGGAAGAATTGTGAATTTTCTAATCGACTCTGCTCGGCTGACAGCTTTATTTGCTTCATCAACAGCACTTTGGATGACATCTAGAAGTGCGGGATCAGATGCAAGCTGCTCTGGTGCAAGTTCATGCTTCTTATTGATGCGAGCCCATGTCTTAACCGCATCGGGATCTAAAGTGACGAGCGCAGCGATAAATGGCTTGTTATCTCCAACGACCATGCATTGACTTACAAGCGGGTGAGAGCGCAAGCGATCTTCCAAAACTTCTGGAGCAACGTTTTTACCACCAGAGGTAATAATGAGCTCCTTCTTGCGACCAACGATGCTGACAAATCCATCACTATCAATTGCGCCTAGGTCTCCTGTGTGGAAGAAACCATTAGATTCAATTGCCTCTGTAGTGGCTTTTTCATTCTTCCAATAGCCCTTCATGACAATCGGGCCTTTAATAAGAATTTCACCATCTTCTGCGATCTTTACTGTAATTCCTGGAACGGGCTTTCCTACGCTTCCAATTTTCTGTGCTGTGCGAACATTCAGGGTCGCGCCCGCTGTAGTTTCTGTGAGTCCGTAACCTTCAAGAATGTTAATTCCAGCGCCTCTAAAGAAATGACCAAGACGAGGAGAAAGTGGCGCGCCTCCTGAGATAGATGCACTGACGCGGCCACCAAGGCCGGTACGAATCTTGGAATACACAAGATTGTCAAAAAGCACATGCTTAATCCGAAGAGAAGGCGAAATTTTTCCAGCATCTATACCTTGTGAATATTTCACAGCAACATTTACTGCAAGTGTAAATATCTTTCCCTTGCCACCTTCGATTGCTTTTGCTTCGGCGCCATTATAAATACGTTCAAAAATTCTTGGAACAGCAAGAACTAAGGTTGGCTTAAAGCTTTGTAGATCTTGTGGCAACTTTGTTACATCTTGGCAGTGAGCAAGATGAAGCCCAGCAGTCAGCGCTCCAATTTGGATCATGCGGCCAAAGACGTGGGCAATGGGAAGAAAGAGAAGTGTAGAGCCACCTTCACGTAGGAACTCTGCAGCTGCGTAATTAACTACGTTATCGCATTCAAACATAAAGTTACGGTGAGTAATTGTCACACCCTTGGGATTGCCTGTCGTTCCAGATGTGTAGATAAGTGTTGCCACATGATCAGGCTCTGTTCCTGCAATTCGAGACGCAACTTCATGATCTGAAACGTACGCCCCCGCGCTCTGCAAATCAGGGATCGCGTTATTTGTAATAATCAAAACTGCTGTACAAGTAGTTGGCAAAGCAGGTTCTACTAATTCAGCAAGAAGCGGTGTTTCAACGATAAGTAGGGTAGAACCTGAATCTTCTAAGATCCACTTCACTTGCTCCGCACTTGAAGTTTCATAGATGGGTACGCATATTGCTCCCGTATACCAAATCGCAAAATCAAGAACGGTCCACTCATATCTGGTCTTAGCCATGATTGCTACGCGATCACCGGCATTGACTCCTTTTGCAATTAATCCTTTTGCAACAGATTGGATCTCCTCATGAAATTCTTTAGCAGTTACTGGGTGCCAACCTGCACCCATAGGGCGCGAAACGACAATGCGATCAGGTGTGTTTGTTGCGCGCGTAGTGATGACTCGCGTGAGATTGCCAGTGATTGCCTCAGGGGCAATTTGGGGCGTAGTTACCTCAATCATGGGAGAACGCTATCGGGAGAGGCTAATCTTCACTAGTGCAAAAGCTCAGTATCGGAATAGATGTCGGAGGGACAAAGGTCCTGGGAGGTGTTGTTGATAGCGAAGGAAATATTCTCACTACCCATAGAGAAGACACCCCTAAGGCTGTGGGAACGGAGCTCACACAAACTGTTATTGGTGTTATTCAGGAACTATTAGCGCAATACCCCGAGAAAGAGATTGCAGCAGTAGGAATCTCTGCCGCTGGCTTTGTCTCATCTGATCGCCAAACAATCCTCGCCGCGCCAAATATTGCAGGATGGAATGGCGTGAATTTACATAGTGAAATTAGCAAAGAAATTTTATTGCCCATTGTTATTGAAAACGATGCGAATGCTGCAGCATGGGGTGAAGCAAAATACGGCGCAGGTCGCGGTGAAGGTAATGTCCTGATGCTGACAATTGGCACGGGAATTGGCGGTGGCTTAGTTAATGATGGTGAGTTATATCGCGGTGCATTTGGTGTTGCCAGTGAATTTGGTCATGTGAGACTTGTCCCGAACGGACTTGAATGTGGATGCGGTGCTCGTGGCTGCTTTGAGCAATATGCATCAGGTTCGGCCCTTCGTAGATATTTAAAAGAAGAGATTGATAGTTCACCAGAAAAGGGTGAGAAGTTACTTGCTAGAGCAGGTGGAAAGATTGAAAACGTTAAAGACGAACACATCATGGCTGCTGCGCGCGAAGGCGATCCACTTGCCCTGGCTGCATTTAATACAACAGGAGATTGGCTTGGCGCAGGAATTGTCACCATAGCAATGGTTCTCGATCCAGCTTGCGTGGTCATTGGTGGAGGAGTTGCCGAAGCGGGAGAGATTCTTATGGCGCCAACCCAAGTAGCTATTGAGCAGTACATGCCATTTAATAACAAGCACCCGAAGCCGAAGGTATTTGTAGCCGAATTAGGTAACGATGCTGGTTTGGTTGGCGTTGCTGATTTGGCGAGACATTAATTAAACGATAGCGCCATCTTCAAAATCGTCATCTGGACGAGCAAATTTAATCATAGAAGTTACAACTCCGCCAATAAATGCCAGTATTCCTGGCCAAGGGCCAAAACCTAAAAGATCAAAGCCACTTACAAATTCAATTAATAAATATGCCGGACCTCCAACTAAGCCAGTAATCGCAATTCTTCCTAAGTGATCTGTCCTAGGCAGCGGGGGATTGGGTTGCACGAAGTGTTCATCAGCTACTCGATCTAAATCATTAAGAAAATTACTGGGCGAGGATTCATCCAGTGATAGTCCTGAAACAATGGAATCAAATTCTGCGTTAATCAGTTCGGTCTCATCATCGACTTCAAGATTTCCTGCTAGGACATCAGATATGAATTCGTTGGATTCATCTATGAGTTCTTGCGCCTCGAGGTCATGGGCAACATTGTGGAAAGATTTTTCAAAGATTACTTCACGAATGATGGGCGAGTAGACCTCGTCCATAATAATCTCTGAACTTATGGGACTTACTGTCTTGTCATTTTCTGAATAACAAATAAGCATCGGGATATCTACTAAGTAAAGATCCTCAGATACCCGCTTCCATAGTTTTTGCAATGAGCTATATGCTTTTAAGGGAATCCGGGAGTAAGTATCTTGAGATGAATCCTGCCTAACAGTATCCATCGAATTATTTCTCATGGAGTGAATAAAGTTTTTTAATAGTGGAATTGCCTTGCTCAACCTTCCCTCATCACCAATTGATGGGTTAAGAAGTATTAAAGCTTCTATTTCACTTCCGCGAATTTGTGCCAAACGAAGCGCCAAGGCTCCTCCCATATCAAAACCTGCAACAAAGATTTGATCACAACTCTTTTTTAATTCAAGAAGTCCTTCTTCAGCACTTGAATACCAATCACTCCATGTCGTTTGCGCGAGATCGTGCCAATCCGTTCCATGCCCTTCAAGTCTTGGTGCACTTACAGTGAAACCCGCAGCGTTGATTCCTTCGGCCCACGGCGCGATCGATGCAGGGGAGCCAAGAAATCCGTGGAGGAGCAAAACTCCAATTTTGTTCCCAGAAAGGTGCAAAGACTGGGTATTTGTATTCTTGCTCACGCTCAGATGGTGTCACAGAGTGCGCAGTAAGCAC
>CAIUHY010000010.1 GCA_903899145.1 uncultured Actinomycetes bacterium | reverse complement strand
GTAATCGCCCAGCATGCCCAGGAGCCACTACTTACAAAGAATGCACAGATGAATGAGGGAATAGTTTCGGGAAAGCTTGGACTTACGGGCTGGCCAGCTGTTGCTGAGACATCAATTATTGCCAGAGATATTCTCCTTGCTGACCAAGTAAAGAGTAGATTGCATATCTGTCACTTGAGCACACGGGGCGGAGTAGAAATTGTTCGTTGGGCTAAGTCACAAGGAATGAGTGTCACAGCTGAAGTCACTCCTCATCACTTAATGCTCACTGATGAACTGGTTGAAAGTTATGACCCTGTTTATAAAGTAAATCCTCCGCTTCGCACTATTGATGATGTTCAAGCACTTCGCGAAGGATTGGCGGATGGAACGATCGATATTGTTGCAACAGATCATGCTCCGCACGCAGCAGAAGATAAAGATTGCGAATGGATCGCGGCAGCATTTGGAATGATCGGCCTTGAGACTGCATTGTCTGTTACAGCAACGGCGATGATTGCAACAAAATTAATGGATTGGCAATCACTTGCCATTCGCATGTCTACTAAGCCAGCAAGTATTGGTGGATATGTAAACCATGGCGTTATTGGTGTCGGAGCTCATGCGAATCTAGCTGTGATTGATACCGAAGCTCGCTGGAAAGTTGATCGCGGGCAATCTTTATCAAAGAGCAGGAATACTCCATTTCATGGTCATGAACTTATAGGTAAAGTCACTGATACTTTCTTTAACGGAGTGCATGTGTTAGCAAATGGCGCTTTGACAGGGAGTAAATATGAGTAATGCTTACCTAGTCCTAGATGATGGAACTATATTTCAAGGCTCAAGTTGGGCAGCAACTGGTGAAACATTTGGTGAAGCTGTCTTCTCCACGGGAATGACTGGATACCAAGAAACCCTGACCGATCCTTCATATCACAAGCAAATTGTCATCATGACGTCGCCTCATATAGGCAATACGGGAATGAATGATTTTGATATGGAATCGGATCGTATTTGGGTTGCTGGTTTTGTCGTTAGAAATCCCTCTCCTCGCGTGAGTAATTGGCGTTCAGGCTATTCGCTAGAAGATGCGTTAATTAAGTCAGGTGTAGTTGGTATTCAAGGTGTTGATACACGAGCAATTACGCGTCATCTGCGCGATCGTGGTGCAATGAGAGTGGGCATATTTTCTGGAACAGAATTGTCACGTGATGAGATGGTTATTAAAGTTCGTGGTTCTGAGCAGATGTCAGGGGCATTTTTAGCGAAAGATGTCACGACTCCTAAGAAGTATGTTGTTGGAGTACCAAAAGGCGTTGAGAAAAAATTTATCGTAGCAGCACTTGATCTCGGTATTAAGCGTGCAACACCTCGTTCTATGGCGCAGAGGGGTATAGAAGTTCATGTATTCCCAATAGACGCAACGAGTGATGAAATTATGAGCATCAACCCAGATGGTTTATTTATCTCCAACGGCCCTGGGGATCCTGCAACAATGACTGCAACCGTGGCTCTTGTTCGTGAATTTCTTACAAAATCAATTCCTATATTTGGAATTTGCTTTGGTCATCAAATTCTTGGTCGTGCATTAGGCTTCAATACATATAAGTTGCCTTTTGGCCACCGTGGAATCAATCAACCAGTTAAGAATATAAAGACAAGTAAAGTCGAGATAACAGCACATAATCATGGATTTGCTGTTGCTGCGCCTATTGAGGGCAACTTTGCAACCGTGTTTGGTTCTGGATTTGTTAGCCACATATGTCTTAATGATGGCGTCGTTGAGGGTTTGGAGTTATTAGAACGCCCAGCATTTAGTGTTCAGTACCACCCAGAAGCAGCAGCTGGCCCCCATGATGCTCAGTATCTATTTGATCATTTCGCAGAGATGATGGCTAAGTCTTCAGCTTCGCGAGGCGCCCATGCCTAAAGATCAAGCTATTGAAAGCGTTTTAGTTATTGGTAGTGGACCAATTGTTATCGGGCAAGCCTGTGAATTTGATTATTCGGGGGTTCAGGCTTGCCGAGTGCTCCGCGAAGAAGGCATCCGAGTTATCTTAATTAACTCTAACCCAGCAACGATTATGACTGATCCAGAGTTCGCTGATGCAACATATATAGAACCTATTACTCCAGAGATTATTGAAAAGATATTAGAAATCGAGAAGCCATCAGCAGTTCTTGCAACGCTAGGAGGCCAAACCGCTTTAAATGCAGCGATGGCGCTCCATGAGCGTGGCGCTTTTGAGAAATTTAATACAAAACTCATTGGAGCAAATGTTGAGGCAATCAAGCGCGGCGAAGATCGCGAGATTTTCAAAGGAATTGTTGCAAAGATTGGGGGAGAGTCCGCTCTCTCTCGTATTTGCCACTCAATGTCCGATTGCATATCTGCGGCAGATGAATTGAACTATCCAGTTGTCGTTCGCCCCTCATTTACCATGGGCGGCTTAGGTTCTGGAATTGCGTTTAACCAGAGTGAGCTTGAATTGATTGCTGGAGCTGGTCTGCGCCACTCGCCAACAAATGAAGTTTTACTTGAAGAGTCAATCTTAGGCTGGAAAGAATATGAACTAGAAGTTATGAGAGATCACCGAGATAACGTTGTGATTGTTTGCAGTATTGAAAACATTGATCCAATGGGTGTCCATACAGGTGACTCGATCACAGTAGCACCCGCGCTTACTTTGACAGATGTCGAGTATCAGAAGCTTCGCGATCTGTCTATCGAAATTATTCGAGAAGTAGGCGTTGATACTGGTGGATGTAATATCCAATTTGCAGTAAATCCAACAAATGGACGAGTCATTGTTATTGAGATGAATCCAAGAGTTTCACGCTCCTCAGCTTTGGCATCTAAAGCAACTGGATTTCCTATTGCAAAAATTGCTACCAAACTTGCTGTTGGCTACACCCTTGATGAGATTCAAAATGACATCACGAAGAGTACGCCTGCATCATTTGAACCCACACTTGATTACATTGTTGTTAAAGTCCCTCGGTTTGCATTTGAAAAGTTCCCAGAAGCTGACCCTCGCTTGACCACAACAATGAAGTCTGTTGGTGAAGCAATGGCGATAGGTCGTTCTTTCGGCGAGGCGCTTCAAAAAGCCCTGAGATCAGTTGAGAAAAAAGGGGCCTCCTTTTCTTGGGTTAAAGAGGGTGAAAGTCGTGAAGAGCTTTTAACTAAAATTGGAATTCCAACAGAGTGGCGCCTGCAGCAAGTTCAGAGGGCGCTATGGTTGGGCGCAACAATTGATGAAGTACATGCAATTACCAAGATTGATCCGTGGTTCTTGGCGCAAATAGCAATGATTAATGGCCTCGCCAACGAGATAGTGGCCGAGCCGGTACTGACTCCTGAGTTTTTTACAAAAATTAAGTCATCTGGCTTTTCTGATATTCAAATTGCGGCACTGCGTGGTACAAATGAGCTGGCAATACGTGCTGAGCGAAACGCCTTAGGTTTAAAGCCAGTATTTAAAACTGTTGATACATGTGCTGCAGAATTTGAAGCACATACCCCTTATCACTACTCAAGTTATGACACCGAGACAGAAGTATTGTCTCGCGCTAAACCTGCGGTCATTATTTTAGGTAGTGGCCCAAACCGAATTGGCCAAGGACTTGAGTTTGACTACTCATGCGTTCACGCTGCATTTGCACTCCGTGATGCTGGATATGAAACAGTGATGATTAACTGTAACCCGGAGACAGTTTCAACTGACTATGACACATCTGACCGCTTATATTTTGAACCCCTCACGTTGGAAGATGTATTAGAGGTAATCAGGGCTGAAACTGCAGCTGGGCCAGTATTAGGTGTTATTGCTCAACTTGGTGGACAAACTCCGCTAGGTCTAGCACGTGGTCTTTTGGATGCTGGTGTGAAAATTCTAGGAACAAGTCCAGATGCTATTGATTTGGCAGAAGACCGTGGAGAGTTTGGCCGGATACTTCAAGAAAACGGACTGACTGCGCCTAAGTATGGCTTAGCACGCTCTTATGAAGAAGCAGTCGCAGTAGCTGCAGAGATTTCTTATCCAGTACTGGTTCGTCCTTCATTCGTACTTGGTGGTCGTGGAATGGAAATTGTTTATGACGACGAGTCGCTCAGAGGGTTCATTCAGAAGGCCACAGAGATTACGCCGAACCAACCTGTACTCATCGATCGTTTCTTAGACGATGCGATCGAGATTGATGTCGATGCACTTTTTGATGGCAATGAACTCTTCCTGGCAGGAACTATGGAACACATTGAAGAGGCGGGGGTTCACTCAGGTGACTCTGCATGCGTGCTACCCAGCATGTCACTATCGCCCCAAAAACTTGCTGAAGTGAGGGCCGCTACTGAAAAAATTGCCAGGGGAGTTGGAGTAAGAGGGCTAATCAACATTCAATTTGCTATATCAAGGGCTGAAAAAGATGGAGCTCTCTATGTTCTAGAGGCAAACCCGCGTGCTTCTCGTACCGTGCCATTCGTCAGTAAAGCAACCGGAATTCAATTAGCAAAGGCTGCTTCACTTATAGCCATGGGAAAAACTATTGCCGAACTTCGAAGTGAAAATTTCTTGCCAAGTGCTGGCGATGGAATTGCAGTGGGAGTTTCGGTGAAAGAAGCAGTGCTTCCTTGGAATAGATTCCGTAGAACAGATGGTATGGGCGTTGACTCCGTTCTTGGTCCAGAGATGCGCTCTACCGGTGAGGTTATGGGTATTGCAGAAACATTTGGTGAGGCATATGCAAAGAGCCAAGTTGCATCATTTGGCGCACTCCCGCTTTCGGGAACGGTCTTTCTCTCACTTTCAGAGCGCGATAAAGCACCAAGTGTTGAGCCTGCAAGAGCGCTAGTGAATTTAGGGTTTACTTTGTATACAACTGCTGGCACACAAAAACTATTGAGTGAAAATGGTGTTGCATCCACTCTTGTCCGTAAAAATTCTGAGCCAGGAGAAGGCCTATCTGCCGTAGATATTATTAACACTTCGATGGTTGATCTTGTTATCAACACTCCACTTGGAAGAGGAACCCGCCATGATGGTTGGCTCATCCGCACAGCTTCTGTTCAAAGAGGAATTCCGATTATCACAACGATTGCTGGTTTCAAAGCAGCAGTTTCTGGAATAACAGCTCTTCGCGCTCACGACTTCTCAGTGAAGTCACTTCAAAAGTGGCAGAAGTTGGTGAAGTAAATGGATTTTCCAACAATTAATCCCAAAGCCCAGCAATTTGATGCTGAAGTTTTATCTAACAAACGAGTTGGTTCTTATAATCATATGGTCTTTTCAGTTGATGAAATTGCATCCTATGCAAGGCCAGGAAATTTCGTAGCAATCTCCGTTGGAGGGCCGGGGACGTCAATGATTTTACGACGAGCCTTTGCAATTTACAGGGCAACAGTGAAACCAGATGGGCAAGGGTTACTTGAATTAGTTATTGCTCCTTTTGGTAATGGAAGTACTTGGCTTGCAAACAGACAGATTGGCGATTTAGTAAATATGGTTGCCCCATTGGGGACTGCCTTTGGAATTCCTACAGAACCTGTTCGTGCGCTTCTAGTTGGTGGAGGTTATGGGTCAGCACCACTATTTGCGCTAGCTGAGGTATTAAAAAGTCGCGGATGCCGAGTCGATATGGTTTTAGGTGCGAGTAGTGCTGCGAAGATCTACGCCCCACTTGAAGGCAAAAGATCGGTAAGCTCTTTAACCATCACAACAGATGATGGAAGCGCTGGAACTCATGGGCGAGTAAGTGATGTGATTCCCGCAATTATCGCAAGTAGCAATATTGAAATAATTTATTCATGTGGGCCAATGGCGATGCTCTCTGCTATAACAAATATCTCAAAAGAGCGTGGAATTATGCACCAATGTTCTGTCGAAGAGGCCATGGCATGTGGCATCGGAGTATGTATGACATGCGTATTACCTATTGAAGGCGAAGATGGTGTTGTTCGCATGACCCGCACATGTATTGATGGTCCTGTGATGGATGGTAGCAAGGTGACATGGACTAAGTCGCGAGAGATTCCAGATGGCGTGTGGGGCAAATGAGTTTTGACTTCAGCACCGCTATGGCAGGTGCAAGATTTTCAAACCCTATTCTGACAGCCAGTGGATGCGCTGGATCTGGAAAGGAATTGTCACAGTTTTTCCGGCTGAGTGAATTAGGCGCGATTGTTACCAAATCGATTATGGTCAAACCACGAAGTGGACGGGCAACTCCTCGAATGGCTGAAACACCAAGTGGAATGCTTAATTCAATTGGATTACAAGGCCCTGGTATCGACCAATTTCTTGAAAATGATATTCCATGGCTCAAAGAACAAGGTGTGAAAATAGTTATCAGCATTGCAGGGGAGAGTGTTGAAGATTACGCAGTCCTGGCTCGAAAAGTTCGTGGTGTTGCTGGAATAACTGCCTTAGAAGTCAATATTTCTTGTCCAAATGTTGAAAACAGAGGACAAGTATTTGCATGCAACCCAACTACTGCAAGAGAAGCAATATCAGCAGTACGCCGTAATATTGGTGGAGAAGTTCCAATTATTGCAAAGCTAACACCAGATGTTACCGATATTACCGAAATTGCTCGCGAAGTAGTTGATGCTGGTGCTGATGGACTTGCGCTTATCAATACTCTCCTTGGGATGGTGATTGACACCAACACAATGCTTCCGAAGCTCTCTCAAAAAACTGGCGGCTTATCAGGGCCAGCGATTAGACCTGTTGCCGTTCGCGCTATATATCAAGTTCATGCCGCACTTCCGAATACGCCGATACTTGGCATGGGCGGCGTTGCCTCTGGTCGAGATGCATTCGAGTTAGTTCTAGCAGGTGCAAGCGCGGTGTCAGTTGGTACCGCTACATTTGGCAATCCAACAGCTGCAATGGCAATCAAGCAAGAACTCGAAGAGATTTGTATCCAGCGTGGATTTCAAAACTTTAGAGATGCCATAGGTTTTGCACATAGAGTGGAGGGTGGAGACGGTGAGTAAATCACGAATTATTCTTGCACTAGATACTGATGATTTAGCTCTTGCTGGCCAATGGATTCAGGCAACGCGCAAAAGTATAGATATATATAAAGTTGGCTTAGAATTCTTCCTAAAATTTGGCCATGACGGCGTTAAGAAGTTATATGAATATGCTGATTTCGAGTTATTCCTAGATCTTAAGCTTCACGATATCCCCAACACTGTTGCGGGAGCTGTATCAGCGGTACGTGATCACAAGCCGAGGTTCCTAACTGTGCACGCATCGGGTGGATCTCAAATGATTAATGCGGCAGCTACGGGCGCTCCAGAGATTTATATAACGGCTGTAACAGTTCTTACATCACTAAGTGAGCCCATGCTTGCTGATATGGGAATTAAAAACTCCCCACTTGATCTTGCTATCTCCCTTGCCAAAAATGCTGTCAACGCAGGGGCTCGGGCGATTGTCTGCTCGCCCCTTGAAGTTGCTGCGATTCGAACTGCAGTAGGTAAAGAACCAACACTTATTACCCCAGGAGTAAGACCAGCAGATTCACAAGCTGGAGATCAGTCGCGCGTTATGACTCCTGAAGATGCGATAGAGGCCGGCGCTAACTTTCTGGTCATAGGAAGACCGATCACTTCTTACTTCAAAGAATCTGCAGAGGCGATGTCTAAGCGTGCTGCGCAAATCCTGGATTCAATTTCTTGAGCAAAACCCCTCCTCCTAAGCTCAGCCCAGAGGCGCGTATGGCGGCGCTTGCTACCGCGGCGCAGTTTCGTAAGGAGAGGGCAGAAGTGAAGTCTGCGATTGCGCGCAGTGAGATGACGATCTTTGATGCGATAAATGACCACAGAGAGTCCATTCGCAGAATGAGAGTTGTTGAACTATTGGCAGCAGTTCCTGGAATAGGTAAAAGCAGGGCAGCAAACATTATGGAGAGGAGAGCCATATCTCCAACCCGTAGAATTGGGGGATTAGGTCCTCTTCAATTGATGGCGCTACGAAAGGAGCTCGCGGTGGGAAAAACTGATCCTGTGCGTGGCAATCTTATTGTGCTCTCAGGACCTGGTGGTGTTGGCAAGAGCACCATCACAAGCTCACTTCGCGGTGATCCAAGATTTTGGGTGAGCGTCTCAGCAACAACTAGAGAACCTCGAGCAAATGAAAAAGAGGGTGTTGATTATTTTTTCTATTCTGAGGAGAAGTTTCAAACAATGATTGATGCTGGTGAATTTCTTGAGTGGGCAGAGTTTGCAGGTTCGCGCTATGGAACACCCCGAATTCCAGTTGATGAGTGGCGAAATGTTGGTAAGCATGTGATTTTAGAAATCGAAATTGATGGAGCGCGCCAAGTCAGAAGGAGTGATTCAACATCACGTTCAGTCTTTATTGCGCCACCTGATTGGGATGAATTAGTTCGGCGATTAACCTCAAGAGGGACAGATTCACCCGATAGGCGCGCGGCGAGGCTTGCATTGGCTCAGGCCGAGATGGCGGCAGCTTCTGAGTTCGATTTCACGCTTGTAAATGACCAGGTCGATACATTGATCGCAAGACTGATACCCTTAGCGACTGCATAACCCGAAAATTAGATT
>CAIUHY010000009.1 GCA_903899145.1 uncultured Actinomycetes bacterium | reverse complement strand
TATAAGAAGGGTGTTGCAGCCTCACATGCAGCCTCACAGAAAGTGGTTGCAGAAGTTAACGGACACCGCTTTGAAGTTGTTGTTCACTCAGAGGAAAAAGGCGATAAGCGCCACAAGATCAAGAGCAACGTCTTAGGTAAATCAACGGGTAACACTTTGAACAGTCCGATGCAAGGAACTGTCGTGAAAATTGTTAAGGCAAACGGTGATCGAGTTGAAGCTGGTGACCTCATTGTTGTACTAGAAGCAATGAAAATGGAACAACCGCTTATTGCTCATAAAGCAGGGACAATTACCCAGCTAAGTGTTGGAGTTGGGCAAACAGTTTCTAGCGGGGAAACCCTCTGTGTTATTGAGGACGAGTAGCTTTCTAAACTCTGTAATTGGATTACTGCTTTAGCTGATCCAAGTGACCAACACGGTGATTAGTTGTGAGTTGTAAAATTTCACTTAATGTAAGTTTCCCGCGTTCGGCATGAATACCGGTTCGGTTCCAATCCGCCGAAGCAATCTGCTTGAGTATGTCGACCATATGAGCACATGAATTTTCAATTGCTGCTATCGACACTTCGACACTACGTCCTGGATAGTGCAGCGCTTTTGGAAATATTTCTTCATCAAAGGGAATAATTGCTGGGCTATCAACACTTAGTATGTTGAGGAATCGCACTGCAAAATGTGCATCTGAATCTGCCATATGGTGAATCACATATGCGTGTGACCACTCACCTTCTTTAGGAGCAGTATTTACTTTGTTTGGCGAAATGGCTCGTGCATAGCTACAAAATTCTTTAGTTGTGCTCTAAAACTGGTGAAGGATCTCTTTAGTCATACCTAGATAGTACTCACGTATTTGCTGATTGGAGGAAGAGCTGCCCTAAAAGTGGATTTAGCAGGCTTCCTAATCACCAAATTCATCGAACTATTTGCCAATTGCACAACATCAGTTTGTTTTTTAAAGTAAATAAAGTTCACGGCCTCGATCAACAGCTTGGGTACGACTTTTCACCCCTAATTTGCGGTAAATACTTTTCAAATGGGACTTAATCGTATTCATAGACAGGTGTAAGTTTGCAGCCAGAACGGCAATCGTTACTTCCGAATCCAGATACCTCAAAATCTCCTTTTCTCGAACAGTTAATAAATCTGTATCTGCTTGTTTATTGTTTACTACGGTATAAATACTTTTTGACAGAGTACTCGCAAAGTTTTTTAAACTAAAATCTTCAAAATTTGTATAATTCTTAAATAAATTTGAATAATCAATAGGTAGGTAATCACGTGCTGAGCAAACTTCGAGATGCTTACTATTGTTTGGATTTTGTTGTAATAATGTATCAAAGAATAAGCTTATACCTGCTGGCCAACCATTAAGCTGAGTGAGACAGGCTCTTGTTTCCTGACCTGATATATCAATTCTTAATGCTTCCGCGTATTTCGTAATCTCATCGCTAGTGAAGGCGAGTTCATTAGCCGTCATATACCGAAGCACATCTAACTTGATTGCCTTTGCATAGTTGGCCATAGGTGGATTACGCCGCAAACTCAGTGTTCGGATATTTAACGGTAAACTGTTTGCCCAATATTCATCATTTTTTACTAGACCAGTTGGACGCTTTTCCATATTTTCATAAACAAAATTAATCACTTCACCAAAATCTGCCATCTCTTGCGCGATTACATCAACATGCTTTTGGGCAATCTTGTCATTTAATTTATCAACCTCGAAAGACTCATGTAAATGAGGAATGACCCTCCTGATAGCACAGACCATTCGGCTGAGATTTATTTCAGGTGTGTCTTTTTCATTTCCTCT
>CAIUHY010000008.1 GCA_903899145.1 uncultured Actinomycetes bacterium | reverse complement strand
TAAAGACGATAAAACCTACCCGTACCTAGCGGTCTCGCTTTCTGAAGATTTCCCTCGGCTTTATGTGACTCGTTCAAAGCACACAAAAGGTAATCGCTATTTTGGCCCATTCACTCATACATGGGCACTTCGAGGAACGGTGGATGTCTTACAGAAAATATTTCCCATACGTGCGTGTAGCCAATCTAATTTTAACCGAGCCGTAGCAACGAAGCGGCAATGCTTACTTGGAGATATCGGTAAGTGTGCGGCTCCATGTGTTGAATGGATCAGTAAGGAAGACCACAATGCAGTAGCTAAGAATCTCGTTGCTTACCTGGATCAAAACCCAACCGATATTAGTGAAACTGTAACGCGCGATATGCAGCGAGCGGCCGAGAATGAAGAGTTTGAGTTAGCCGCAAAACTGCGTGATCAAATTGCTGCGCTGCGTTCAACAACTGAATTGACTGAGGTATCGCTCAATAATAATTTCTCAGCTGACTTAGTAGGTATTCATGAGGAGATTACGCATGCGGCGGCATCCTTGTTTTCCATTAGAGAAGGAAGAATTATCACCTCACGAGCTTGGATCATCGACCTAGCTGACGTACTTGAAGATGAGGATGTTATTGAATCTGCATTAGCAAAGATTTATGTCGAGAATAAGATCCCCAGTGAGATCTTAATTGACAGAGATTTACAGGACGCTTCTTTGGTTCAAGCCTGGCTAGAGACTCTGGGCGAGCACAAAGTGAAGATCTCTGTTCCTCAACGTGGGGAGAAATTCGACATGATGCGAGTTGTTCAACGCAATGCACAACAATCACTCATCCAATATTTGAGTAAGAGATCTAACGACAGTGCAGTTGTGGGGAAAGCCTTGGAAGAGCTTTCTGATGAGCTCTCACTCGCTGAATTACCCCTTCGTATAGAGTGCTTTGACGTTTCGAATATTCAAGGTAAACATATGGTTGCATCCATGGTTGTTTTTGAAGATGGGCAGCCAAAGAAAAGTGACTATAGAAGATTTTCAATTGATGATGACGCAGGCTTTGATGACACTCGAGCAATGAACCATGTGATTACGCGAAGGATGAAAAGATATCTTGCTGAGCGCGAGATCGATCCCCAAGAGATTAAAGCCCAAGGGGGAGCTAACCCTAAGTTTGCCTATCCACCCAAACTCATAGTCGTAGATGGTGGTGCGCCACAAGTAAATGCTGCCTACCAAGCGCTACTTTCACTTGGTCTTGAATATATTCCACTGGTTGGTCTTGCAAAGAGATTAGAAGAAGTTTGGTTACCAAATAATTCAGATCCGATTATTTTCTCTCGCCATAGTGAGGGGCTTTACTTATTACAGCGAGTTAGAGATGAAGCCCACCGCTTTGCTATTAATTTCCATAGATCTAAACGCTCTGCAGTCATGTTGGAATCTTTGCTAGATGAGGTGCCATTACTCGGAGAAGTCAGGCGGAAGGCGCTACTTGATCACTTTGGTTCGGTGGGGGCTATTAGAAAAGCAGATATAGCACAAATTGCATCTATCCCTGGGATAGGGGAAAAAATTGCCAAGATGATTCACGATGCTCTGCCAAAATCAGTGAGCATTGATATGAGTACCGGAGAAATTCGCGAGTAGACTTATTCCATGTCGAGTGAAGTTATTGTAATCACTGGTATGAGTGGTGCGGGCCGTTCAACCGTTGCCCATACTATGGAGGATCTTAGTTGGTATGTCGTTGATAACCTTCCGCCATCATTGCTAGCAAACCTATGTGACATGGCCGGGGCGACAACTCCTAAAATAGCAGTAGTAATTGATGTCAGAGGCCGTGAATTCTTTGGGACCCTTAATGGCGCTTTAAGTGAAATTGCTGACCGCGGAATCTCCCGCCGTGTACTTTTTGTTGATGCATCTGATGATGTTCTAGTTAGACGATTTGAGTCCACTCGCAGACCTCACCCTTTGCAAGGGTCCGAGCGAATTCTTGATGGTATTGCTAAAGAGCGAGATCGCCTTAGAGAAGTACGATCTATTGCAGATGTCATTATTGATTCGTCATCACTTAATATTCATCAGCTTGAAAAGAAAATCGCTTCTCTTTTTGCATCTGGAGAAGATGCAGATCTTCGAGTGAATATTCTTTCCTTTGGATATAAGTATGGAATACCCATTGATGCTGACTTGGTGATGGACTGTAGGTTTATTGCTAATCCTCACTGGATTCCAGAACTCAGACCTTTGACAGGTTTAGATAAGCCAGTCTCGTCAAAAGTATTAGACAATTCAAATGTTCAAGATTTTCTTGAGAAGTATCAATCCCTATTTGAAACAATGGCTACAGGATTCTTTCAAGAGGGAAGAAAGTATTTAACCTTGGCAGTGGGCTGTACAGGTGGTAAGCATCGCTCCGTTGCTGTTGCTGAGGAACTTGCTCGTAGACTTAATGAGCGATCTGTGGCGGGTGAGAACAAAATAGAGGCAACTGCTGTCCACCGTGATTTAGGCAGAGAGCTATGAATAATCTTAAGATTGTTTCACTTGGCGGAGGTCATGGATTAGCTGCAACTCTACGTGCACTTAGACCACTTAGTCAGAACCTAACTGCGATCGTCACTGTTGCTGACAATGGTGGTTCTAGCGGGCGATTGCGTGATGAGTTTCATTTCTTGCCACCAGGGGATTTACGAATGGCACTTGCTGCTCTATGTAGTGATGATGAGTGGGGTAGAGGATGGGCAGACATACTGCAATATCGATTTACAAGTGAGGGTCCATTAAATGGTCATCCTGTCGGCAATCTATTGCTGATGGCACTCTGGGATAAGAATGGAGATCCTGTGTATGGAATTCGTCAGGTGGGAAATCTGCTGCGAATCGTTGGTGATGTATTGCCGATGTCATTGGACCCACTTGATATCGAGGGGACATTTATTAGCCCAACAGGAAGGCATATTGTTCGAGGTCAAGTTGAAGTAGCGACAGCTAAAGGAAAAGTAGAGACACTTAAATTGATTCCACCTTCACCCAAGGCAACTAAAGAAGCGCTGTATTCAATCACTCATGCCGATTGGATCACATTTGGCCCAGGGTCTTGGTTTTCAAGTGTGATGCCTCATTTCTTGTTGCCTGAACAAGCAGATGCTGTTCGCGCATCTTCTGCGAAGAAAGTCATTGTTTTTAATCTTCCTGAGCCAGAGAATGCTGATGAATTTGCAGGATCTTCACCAGAAGACCATTTAGAATTTATTCTTCGCCATGTTCCTGATTTAAAAATTGATTATGCAATTGCCGATCCAAGCTCATTGTCAGTTAATCCAAAGCTTCAAGGAATGGTTGAGGGTTTAGGTGGACAATTAGTTATAGCTGATGTCGCTCAAACTCCTGGAAGTTTCCACCATGATCCAGAAAAATTGACCTCAGTTTTCAGCCACATAATGTCGTGAACCCTGCTTAAATTGCCGCATGGCAATGACAGCGGCAGTTAAAGATGAGCTCAGCCGTCTCTCTGTCTCTAAACCATGTTGTCGAAAATCTGAAGTTTCGGCACTGCTACGTTTTGCAGGAGGCCTTCATATTGCAGCCGCAAAAATAGTTATTGAAGTTGAATTAGATGCTGCGCAAACTGCGCGCAGATTGCGTAAAGACATTTCAGAGATTTATGGACATGAAAGCGAATTATCAGTTCTTTCGCCAAGTGGCTTACGCAAAGGAAGCCGCTATGTAGTGCGTGTGGTCACAGATGGCGACGCACTAGCGCGCCAAGCAGGGCTTGTAGACTCAAATGCACGTCCAATTAGAGGATTGCCCCCGCAAGTTGTTTCAGCTGGAATATGTGATGCGGAAGCAGCATGGCGCGGCGCATTTCTAGCCCATGGTTCACTTACTGAACCTGGCCGCTCATCTGCACTTGAAATCACTTGTCCTGGACCTGAAGCGGCCCTTGCCCTTGTCGGCGCTGCTAGACGACTTGGCATTACAGCAAAAGCACGTGAAGTAAGAAATGTTGATCGAGTTGTCATTAGGGATGGTGATGCAATTGGTGCACTTCTAACTCGTCTTGGCGCCCATGAAAGTGTTCTTGCTTGGGAAGAGCGTCGGATGCGCCGTGAAGTTCGTGCAACTGCAAATCGCTTAGCAAATTTTGATGATGCAAATTTACGTAGATCAGCTAGAGCTGCAGTAGCAGCATCTGCCAGAGTTTCTCGTGCCTTAGAAATCCTTGGATCTGAAATTCCTGATCACCTTAAGGATGCAGGGGAGTTGCGCATCAAACATGGACAAGCCAGCCTTGAAGAGTTAGGTTCTCTTGCAAGCCCTCCGATGACCAAAGATGCAATCGCTGGGCGCATCAGAAGGCTCCTCGCGATGGCTGATAAACGCGCCCATGACCTTGGAATACCCGATACAGAAGCAGGTTTGAGCCCAGATTTATTGGCTGAATAACTACCCTGATAGGGTTAGGACATCACAGCGTTGTGGGCTCTCAAATAGCATTATTTGATTTTGAGCATAAATAGATCTGGCAATATCGGCAGATAACTAGAAGGCAGGAATATCGTGGTCCGTGTTGGAATTAATGGTTTTGGTCGTATTGGGCGTAACTTCTTTAGAGCTTCTCTAGCTTCAGGAGCAGATTTTGAAATTGTTGGAATCAACGATCTCACAGATAACGCAACCTTGGCCCACCTTTTGAAATATGACTCAATCCTTGGTCGCTTAGATCTTCCTGTTACCTACACATCAGATTCCATCACAGTTGGTGGAAAGACCATCAAAGTATTTGAAGAGCGCGATCCTGCAAACTTGCCATGGGGTGAACTAAAGGCTGACATCGTTATCGAGTCAACAGGTTTCTTCACGAAGGCTGCAGATGCCAAGAAGCACATCACTGCAGGTGCCAAGAAGGTCATTATTTCTGCTCCAGCAACCGATGAAGATATCACCATTGTTATGGGTGTTAACCACGATAAGTATGAAGCTAGTAAGCACCACATCATTTCAAATGCATCTTGTACAACTAACTGCCTTGCGCCGATGGCAAAGGTTCTTGATGAAGAGTTCGGAATTCTTCGTGGCCTTATGACTACCGTTCATGCTTATACAAATGATCAAGCACTTCAAGATCAGCCACATAAGGATCTACGTCGTGCGCGCGCAGCTGCTATCTCAATTATTCCTACCTCTACTGGAGCAGCTAAGGCAATCAGCCTTGTTCTTCCAAATCTTAAAGGTAAGCTCGATGGCTACGCTCTTCGCGTTCCAGTCCCAACTGGTTCAGCAACAGATCTTTCCGTTGAACTAGCCCGTGAAGTTACTGCTGAAGAAATTAATTCAGCGATGAAGAAGGCTGCAAACGGTTCACTCAAGGGTTATCTCACATACACAGAAGATCCAATTGTTTCTGCAGATATCGTGACGGATCCGAGTTCTTGTATTTTCGATGCAGGTTTAACAAAGGCAATAGGATCGACAGTTAAGGTGCTCGGTTGGTATGACAATGAATGGGGTTATTCAAATCGTTTAGTTGACCTCGTTGGATTTGTTGGTAAATCTCTCTAATGAGTTTTACCATCCTTACCGATCTTAAAGTTTCTGGTAAGAAAGTGTTGTTGCGCTGTGATCTTAATGTACCCATCAAAGATGGCGTAATAGGTGATGACGGACGTATTAGAGCTTCACTTCCAACGATTAAGTATCTAATCGAAAACGGTGCTTCAGTTGTGATTATGGCCCACCTTGGCCGTCCCAAAAATGGCCCAGCACCTGAGTTTTCTCTTGCTCCAGTTGCTCACCGACTTGGTGATCTCCTTGGAACTCCGGTCGTATTTTCTTCGCAGGTAGTGGGCGGTGAAACAGATGCTAAGAAGGCTGCTCTTAAATCAGGAGAAGTTTTACTTTTAGAAAATGTGCGCTTTGAAGCATCTGAAACGAGCAAGGATGATGGCGAACGTAAGGATCTGGCAGAGAAACTAACTAAAACTATGGATTATTTTGTCAGTGACGGATTTGGCGCAGTTCACCGTAAACATGCATCCGTCTATGATGTTGCAAAAATTCTTCCACATGCTGCTGGTTTCCTTGTAGCCGCTGAAATAGATGTGTTGCGGAAACTGAGCGTGAATCCTGAGCGTCCGTACGGAGTTGCCCTTGGCGGTTCAAAAGTCTCAGACAAAATCGGCGTCATTAAGAATCTCCTTGGTAAAGTCAATGTTTTAGCTATTGGCGGGGGAATGCTTTTTACATTCCTTGCTGCCCAAGATCATGAGATTGGCAGGTCTCTTGTCGAGAAAGATCTTATTGATGATGTAAAAAATCTTTTAGAGGAAGCAAAGAAGATAGGCGTGCACATTTTATTACCCAGTGACATTGTTGTGGCACCAACTTTTGCAATCGATGCGACACCAACTATAGTAAAGGCAGATGCAATTCCTGCTGATCAAATAGGTCTAGACATCGGACCAGAGAGCGCGGCCGCATTCGCAGCAGCACTTGTCCAATGTAAAACAGTTTTCTGGAATGGGCCTATGGGAGTTTTTGAATTTCCAAACTTTGCACATGGGACGAAAACTGTTGCGCAGGCACTAACGGAAGTTTCTGGTATTTCCGTAGTTGGTGGGGGAGATTCAGCTGCGGCTATAAGAAAACTTGGTTTTAACGATAGCCAGTTTGGTTATATTTCTACTGGTGGCGGTGCGTCACTTGAATATCTAGAAGGAAAATCCCTACCCGGAATTGAGGTCCTGGAAAATGCGTAAGCCAATAATTGCGGGCAACTGGAAGATGAATTTGAATCATCTTGAAGCAATAGCCGTTACACAGAAACTCTCTTACTCATTAGAAGAGCGTGACTATGAAGCTATTGAAGTGGTCATATTCCCACCGTTCACAGATATCCGCTCAGTTCAAACTTTGATCGACGGAGATCGCCTTAAGCTTCAATATGGTGCACAAGATTTATCCCCTGATGCATCGGGAGCATTTACTGGAGATATCTCTGGCTCAATGCTCAATAAACTTGGATGTTCCTATGTCCTGATCGGTCATTCAGAGCGTAGAACTATTCATAAAGAAGGCGATGCTTTAGTGGCCAGTAAAATTAGGGCTGCGTTAGCTAGTGATATGACACCCATTCTTTGTATTGGTGAAGATCTTTCTATCCGCGAGGCAGGTGCCCATGTTGCCCATGTTGTTGCTCAAGTACAAGCAGCGCTTTCAGGATTGCATAAGCCAGACTTAAAGAAGATTGTCTTTGCTTATGAACCTGTGTGGGCAATTGGAACAGGCAAGACTGCAACTCCGGCTGATGCCCAGGAAGTTTGTTTTGCAATTCGTTCGGCCCTTGCGACCATCGCGGGAAATGAAATTGCTGAGCAAGCTCGGGTTCTTTATGGAGGCTCAGTGAAATCTGCCAATATTCTGGAGATCATGAATGAAGCAGATATCGATGGAGTCCTTGTAGGCGGGGCCAGCTTGGATCCTGAAGAGTTCGCTCGAATCGCCAAGTTCCACCGTGTAGTGAAGGCTTCTTAACCCCATTTGACCCGCTATCCTTAGCGTCTAGATTTCATGAAGGAGTTTTAACGTGGCTTTAGCACTTTCTATCCTCTTGGTCATAAC
>CAIUHY010000007.1 GCA_903899145.1 uncultured Actinomycetes bacterium | reverse complement strand
TAGCGCGTCTGCCAATTCCGCCACCCGGACCAGTGAAGAGGCAACAATAGCAAAGGTTCGCTCCGAAGCAGAAATAAGGGAGAATAGAGCCATGGATGCGAAAGAACTGCTCACAGTTGAAGAAGACTGTATTGCTCTGCTGCAAGAGATGATTCGTATTCCAAGTGTGAATTATGGCGAAGGCAAGGGCAATGAAGCTGCGATGGCAACATTTGTTGCAGAGAAGCTTTCTGAAGTAGGGATCACTCCAACTTTTTATGAAAGTGCAGAAAATAGAGTAAATGTTGTTGCGAAAATTCCTGGCGCAGACCAAACGCGCAAAGGATTAGTAGTACATGGTCACCTTGACGTTGTCCCAGCTGATGCGAAGGATTGGTCTGTTGATCCTTTCTCCGGATTACTCAAAGATGGTTATATCTGGGGCCGCGGCGCAGTTGACATGAAAGATGGCGACGCCATGTATCTTGCAATCATCCGGTCATGGGCTCGCACAGGTTATGTACCGCCACGCAATATTTTATTAGTGTTTTTTGCAGATGAAGAAGCAGGGTCATCATATGGATCACGCTGGATGGTGAAAGAACATCCGGAAGTCTTTGAAGGTTACAGCGAAGCGATTTCCGAAGTGGGTGGATTTTCAGTCACAATTACAGGTGGCCACCGCCTATATCTAGTTGAGACTGCCGAAAAAGGTATTCAGTGGATGCAACTCACATCTGAAGGAACTGCTGGACACGGCTCATTTGCTAATCCAAATAATGCTGTGACAAAGCTTTCTCGAGTGATTGCTCGTATCGGTAGTCATGTGTGGCCAGAGCGAGAGACAGCTACAAATAAAAAATTCTTTACTAAAGTTGCTGAGTTAGTAGGCGAGAAATACGATCCAAATAACGCATCATCACTCCTAAAGCACCTCGGGGGCGCAGCAAAGATGATTGGAGCAACGGTAACAAATACCGCTAATCCGACGATGCTAGAAGCTGGTTACAAAGCAAACGTCATTCCTCAAACTGCAACAGCAGTTGTTGATGGGCGGTTTTTACCTGGTTTTGAATCTGAACTTGAATCCACAATGAAAGAACTAGTTGGAGCGGATGCGAAGATTGAACTTTTGGTCAGAGATAAGGCCCTAGAAGCTGATTTCGCAGGACCCCTTGTTACTGCAATGACAAGCGCTCTTATTGCTGAGGATCCACAGGGTGTCCCTGTTCCGTATCTCATGAGCGGTGGAACTGATAACAAAGCACTTTCTGATTTAGGAATTATCGGTTATGGGTTCTGCCCTCTGCAGCTTCCTGCTGATTTAGATTTCTTTGCTCTTTTTCATGGTATTGATGAACGAGTTCCTGTAGAAGGTTTGCGCTTCGGTGTTCGTGTTTTAGCGAGATTTTTAGAGAACTGCTAATGAGCAGGTTGTGAAACTTCTGAAAGTGCTTGTCTTACTTGCTCAGGTAAATCAATCTCTTCAACCGTGAGGATACCCCGTAGCTGCGCACCTGTTCTAGCACCAACAATTGCACTCGCGATATGTGGGTTATCACGTACCCACGCTAAAGAAACTTCGATGGGAGAGTACCCAAGACCTTCTGCGGCTACGCATGTTGCATCAACGATCGATTTACTTCTTGCATCTAAATAAGGCGCGACAAAACCTGAATAGTGAGGACTTGCGCCTCGTGAATCAGAAGGCAACCCCGTTCGGTATTTACCTGAAAGAACGCCGCGTCCAAGTGGTGACCACGCAAGGATTCCTACCCCAACTGCTTGGGCAGCGGGGAATACTTCTGCCTCAATGCTTCTGTTGAGTAATGAATACTCATTTTGAATGCTAGAGATTGCTATTTTTCCAAATGTTGGATTCTGAAGTGTTGCCGCTCGGGCTAATTGCCACGCTGCAAAATTAGAAACGCCGATATATCGTGCACGCCCACTAGAAACCGCAAAGTCCAGGGCAGATAGCGTTTCCTCAAGTGGAACATCCTGATCCCATGAGTGAATTTGCCAAAGATCTACATATTCAACGTTCAGTCTTGCAAGCGAGGCATCTAAATCGGTAAGCAAGCTTGCTCGTGAATTATTGACCGTTCGCACTCCTTCGCTAAAAGAGATCCCAGCTTTGGTTGCAATTGTCAGCTCATTACGTGGCACTAAGGTGCCAATGAATCCACCAATTACTCGCTCGCTATCACCATCACAGTAGATAGCTGCTGTATCAACAAAGGAGCCACCAGCATCAAGGTATGAGCGAAGTTGATCTGCTGCTTCATGCTCATCTGTATCTCGTCCCCATGTCATAGTCCCAAGGCCTATGCGAGAGAGTTGTAAACCAGTACTCCCAAGGGTTCGCTTCTCCATGGTGTGACCCTAGCAAGTGGAGTGGCTAATACTCGGTAACCTTCTACCTATGGCACTGGGACATATGGGGCAGAGTTGCGAGATCATTCTTCTTCGCCATGCTCATTCATCCGCCAACCTCAAAGGTATTTTGGCAGGGCAAGACAACACAGTCTCATTGTCAGAGCGTGGGCGCGTTGAAGCTCAGGAAGTAGCACGTGCACTTGCCTCACATTCTTTTGATGCAATCTTTACCTCACCTTTAAAGAGATGCTTAGAAACCATCGATCCTTATTTGAAAGCCACTGGGCACAAAGCTGTAAAAAGTGAGGCTCTCCTTGAAATGGAATATGGCGACTGGAGCGGTAAATCCCTCGCTAGACTTTCTAAGCAGAAAATGTGGAGCGTAATTCAATCAAGGCCCAGCACTGTTCGCTTTCCATCAGGTGAAAGTTTTCTAGAGATGTCAACACGGGCCAACCAAGGCGTTATGGATATGGCGCATGGTAAGAAAAGAATTTTGATAGTTTCTCACGGCGATGTTATTAAGTCGATTGTTGCACATCACCTTGGCTTACCTCTTGATTCATTTCAAAGAATCTCTATTGATCCCGCTTCGCTGACAGCCATTAAATTTCCACCGTCACAGGTAATTTTGATGAATTCAACAACCCATTTGGCTGGCTATAGTCAAGATAGCAAAAAGAAAGTACGCGACCGATATGGACTCGGTGGAGGCTCGGGCCGTAAATGAGCCGCGTCGTCTATAAGCATGATTCCATCACGCGATGTGTTGTTGGAACAGTAGGAGTTCCAGGGGAGAGGCAATTCTTTCTTCAAGTTTCATCGCCCGATGGGTCCAACTGTGTTTCATTAGAAAAAACTCAAGTCATGGCCCTAACAGAGCGACTTCGCTTAATGATGCGGGAACTGCGGCGCAATCAACTTGCATCTTATGATGAACTTGATTTAGGAAGCATACGAGATGATGCACCCCTAGATTACCCGATAACAGAAGATTTTAGAGTTGGTGTCATCGGAATTAGTTGGGATCAAAGTACGCAACGCATAACTATCGAAGCCCAATCAATCGGTGATGAAACTGTCACAGAGCTGCTTGCTCAGGATGAAGCAGAACTTCTAGAAGATGCCCCTGATCTGCTCACATTTAATCTTCGCATCAATCAGGCTAGGTCCTTTTGTGATCGCTCTGATTCTGTCGTTGCTGCCGGACGGCAACCTTGCCCATTTTGCGGGCTACCCATTGATCCAGAAGGGCATTTATGTCCACGAGCAAATGGGTATCGAAGGTAGTGGATAAACATCACGTCATCACTGAAGGTGAATTAGTTGTTGAGGGGCGCTTTGTTGATGCATCTAATGCAACGTTATTTGCTATAGCAAAACTAGGAAATGATGAAGTAAAAGTTATATATAAACCAATTGCAGGAGAACGGCCTTTATGGGACTTTCCTGACGGCAATCTTGCGCAAAGAGAACGTGCTGCTTATGTGATTTCTGAGGCACTTGGATTGCATATTGTCCCCTTCACTATTTTAAGAGATGGGCCTTTTGGTCCGGGCTCTGTCCAAGAATGGATCGAGATGGATGAGGAGTTCGATGTTGTCGCTTTTGCATCTTCACAGAACCAGCAATTGCGAAAGATGGTCTTGCTTGATGCGATCATAAATAACACTGATAGAAAATATGGACACATACTTGTGGATGCAGCTGGGTCAATATATGGATGTGACCATGGAGTGACATTTCATGCTGACCCAAAACTACGTACAGTTTTATGGCAGTGGGCTGGAGAAGAATTTAGCGCTGATGAGATTGCTGTTTTAAACGAAAGCTTGATACTGGTAGAAACAGTTCTGGATGAGCTCATAACCGTTGATGAAATTACGGCTCTTAAGAAGAGAGCATCTCAAATGATTGATTCTGGAACTTTCCCATATCCATCACACGAATGGCCTTCTATTCCGTGGCCTCCATTTTAAGTCAGTTTTAGATACTCTTATTACCTATGGAAATTCTTGAAAACCCTTGGCCAACTCCCTTTGCTCCCTTAATTGAGCGCGGCAATTTTCCTCCCTTAACTTTCAAAGGTTCACAAGGTTCACATTCATTTAGCTCAGGAACCGCACTCAATATGTATGTATGTGGGATTACACCTTACGACGCTACTCATTTGGGTCATGCAGCTACTTATCTCACCTTTGATTTGATTAATAGATACAAGAGAGCCGCTGGCGACGCCGTTAATTTTGTTGAAAACATAACTGACGTTGATGAACCGCTCTTTGAAAGAGCAAATAGAGATTCACTTGACTGGCGCGATCTTGGTCAGAGCCAGACCGATCTCTACCGTAATGACATGACCGCTCTTCGGGTATTTCCACCAAGTTATTTTGTTCCTGTTACACAAGTAATGCCACTTATTGATCAGGCAATCACCGCTATTGTTAAAAATGGCTATTCCTACAAAGTTGGTGGTGATCTATATTTTCGAACAAAAGAATTTTTGCCTGAATTGCCTATTTCTGAAAGTGAAGCAATAGAAAATTTTGCCCAGCGTGGAGGAGACCCAGAGCGCGTGGGTAAAGAGCACCCACTGGATCCTGTGTTATGGATAGCTAACAAAGAAGGTGAACCAGGCTGGCAGAGCTCACATGGATTTGGTCGCCCTGGATGGCACGTCGAATGCTGTGTAATTAGCCTTCGTTATCTACTGGGTGAGAATTTTCTAGAAGGTAATAAGTCGAGCGACACATTGATTGATATTCAAGGTGGGGGAAGTGATTTAATTTTTCCACATCACTTTATGAGTGCGGCGCAATCTAAAGCCATGACAGGACAAAAGTTTGCCAAAGCATTTGTTCACACCGGAATGATCGGCCTAGATGGTGAAAAAATGAGCAAGAGCAAGGGCAATCTTGTGTTTGTTTCAAAACTTCTCGATCAAGGTGTTGACCCGGTAGTTATTCGATATGCACTTCTTCAGGGACATTACAGTAAAGATCGCATGTGGAGTGATAAAGTATTAAGGAATGCAGTTAGCGAAGTGCAAAACATCCGTACAAGTTTGGCAATGATGGAGATAGCCCCTACCAAGCCTTTAATTTCAACATTGATTGAGAGCCTTGCTGATGATCTCAATACATCACGATTCTTCAATGAGTTAAAAATGTGGGTCGAGGATTGCCATAAAGGAATGCGCGGAGGATCTGCAGGAGAGTTATCTCGCGCGATGGATAGCCTGCTAGGGCTTACTTTCTAGAGATTAGAGACGAGTGCGTAGGCTAAACTTGCACTCTTATGAAGCAAAAATCAAGTTTGCGAGAGGCGCTTTTGACGCGCACTGTAATTGCTGATGGTGCGATGGGAACAATGCTTCAGGATGCAAGTCCGACTTTGGAGGATTTTCAAAACCATGAAGGATGTAACGAAATTTTAAATGTGTCCAGGCCTGACATTGTTCAATCAGTTCATAGGCAATATTTGGATGTTGGCGTTGATGCAATTGAAACGAATACTTTTGGTGCAAACTTTGCCAATCTCGCTGAGTATGGGATTGAAAATCGAATATTTGAATTGGCTTTTTCTGGGGCAAAACTTGCGCGTGAAGTTGCAGATGAATACTCAACTGAAGATAAACCTCGTTGGGTTCTAGGTTCACTTGGTCCCGGAACGAAACTTCCCACCCTCGGTCATACCTCGTATCAAAAGCTTAAAGATGCTTATGCAACCGCGTCTCAAGGGTTAGTTGAGGGCGGATGTGACGCCCTACTTGTTGAAACAACACAAGACTTACTTCAAGCAAAAGCTGCAATTAATGGAGCGCGCCAGGCAATCGCAGATTCTGACCGGGATATTGTTCTAATCGTACAAGTAACAGTTGAAACCACTGGCACAATGCTTTTAGGATCTGAAATTGGTGCTGCACTTAACGCTCTTGAACCACTTGATATTGATCTCATCGGTTTGAACTGCGCAACGGGTCCCGCAGAAATGAGTGAACATCTACGCTCACTCAGCAAGGGTTCACAATCTCAAATTTCTGTCATGCCAAATGCAGGCCTACCAATCCTTGGAGCAAACGGAGCGGAATACCCACTTGGCCCAGATGAGCTTGCCGAATATCTTGCTGACTTTACTAAAAATTATGGAGTTAACTTAGTAGGCGGTTGCTGTGGAACAACTCCTGCGCACATGAAGGCAGTTGTGGACAGACTTGGTAAAGAAGCGATTGTAGTTCGCACTCCTGATTTAGAACGTGGAGCATCATCGCTCTATCAATTTGTACCTTTTCGTCAAGATAAAACATATTTATCTATAGGTGAGCGCACAAATGCAAACGGTTCAAGGGCTTTTAGGGATGCACTGCTTGCCGAAGACTGGCAAACCTGTATTGAAATTGCTCGTGACCAAATCCGCGATGGCGCACATATGCTTGATTTATCCGTTGACTATGTTGGCCGCGATGGCGTTAAAGACATGCAAGAACTCGCATCAAGACTGGCAACATCTTCTACGCTACCAATCGTCTTGGATTCAACCGAACCTGCAGTAATCAAGGCAGGACTTGAGCATTTGGGAGGCCGC
>CAIUHY010000006.1 GCA_903899145.1 uncultured Actinomycetes bacterium | reverse complement strand
TCTGGCGGCGATGTATGCAACCCGGATAGTTGTCATGCACCAAGGCAAGGTCTTGCTCTCAGGACTTGCAGCAGATGTCATTCACTCACCAGAGCTTAAAAATGCCTTTGATAATCGCATTTCGGTATATACCCTTGAAAGTGGGCGCCCAGTTATTGTTGCAAGTAAGGATGAGATCCTCTAACGAACGTGGCTAGGAACAAATGGCGGTTTAGTAACTAGAACATCGCTAGTTCTGCCCCGCACATCAATTTTTAGCGCAGCACCTACTGCAATATCTGGCTTTATCAGGGCTAGTCCAATTCCTGCTTTAAGTGTTGGTGAAAATGTTCCGGATGTAACTGTGCCAACTACCTGATCATTACTATCAAGCACGTTCATGCCAGCACGTGGAATACCCCGGTCTTGACTAAGCAGCCCCCTGAGAATTCGGCTAACTCCTTTTTCTTTCTCGCCTACCAATGCACCCTTGCCATGAAAATCATCCTTTCCAAGTGCAACAGCCCAGCCAGCACTTGCCTGAAGTGGCGTGATTTCAAGTGAAAGCTCATGCCCGTGAAGGGGATATCCCATCTCGGTGCGAAGCGTGTCTCTAGAACCAAGTCCGCACACACGCCCATCAAATTTACCTAACGCAGCAAACATATATTCCCAAAGTTCTTGTGCACTGCCCCATGCGGGTAGAAGTTCATATCCAAATTCACCGGTGTATCCAGTTCTGCAAATAACTACTTTTCCTAGATGTTCCTTGCCAGGGATTGTGATTTCGGTAAATGCCATGTAATCCAGATCAACTTCAATACCAAGATTTGCAAGATACTGGGCGCTATTTGGCCCTTGAACAGCAAGGACTCCATAATCCTTATGAGCATTTGTAATTTCAAGTCCTAGATCATTTGCCGCCACAAGTACGTCATAGACAGAGGCACAGTTAGCAGCGTTAGGAATTAGGAAGAAGTGATCATCGCTATAGCGATAGACGATGAGGTCATCGATCACGCCACCTGTCTGATCGCAAAGCAAGTTATATTGGGCATTTCCATGGCCAATTTTATTAAGGTCATTTGTAATAATTTTATTGAGAAACAAGAGCGCGGCTTGGCCTTTTACTTCAATCTTTCCAAGGTGTGAAACTTCAAAGATTCCGACACTTGTACGAACAGCCGTATGTTCTGCGATTACTCCGCCCGCTGAGATCGCTCCAATTTCATTGCCATATTCAATAGGCATCTGCCAGCCACCAAAATCTGCCATCTTTGCGCCCGCATTGATATGCCAGTTATAGAGGGGTGACTCCAAGGCTGCGTTCTCCATAGCGCGAACTTATCTCAACTTCACATTTCTAGCCCCCTAGTGAGAGGATTACCAAATGACCACCTTGAAAACTAGCGATAAGACAAATAGTGAAATTCTGGTACTCGGGGTAGCAAAGAAATCTGGCAAGTTACTCATTGAATCTGGCGCATCTAATATCGACACCAAGGCCCTTCTTGGAATTCTTACAGATCTTGGTGCCACAGGAAAATCTGATGAAGTAACAAAGGTTCCTGTCTCAAACCCGCGACTTATCTATTTTGTTGGCTTAGGTGAAAGTAGTGGTGGGCAATATCCGCACGAGACTCTTCGCAGAGCGGCAGGTGCAGCAAGTCGAGAGTTAGGCGGAACTGCTGATGCTGATTTTGCACTTCCTCATTCAAGTAGCGCTGAGTTTGCAGCAATCGCTGAAGGAATCGCACTAGGGGCTTACAACTTCATAGAGTTTCGCGGATCAACAAAGGCAGAACAAAAAGCTCCGCTAAAGAGTGCAACACTCATATCAAAATTAGGTTCATCTGCTGCAATAAAGAACGCACTTAAGCGTGCTGAAATTATCGCTGAGTACACCCATTTGGCCAGAGACCTTATTAATACTCCCCCAAGCCATCTGACACCTGCATCATTCTGTGATCGCATCAAGAAGATTGCTTACCGAAAAGGTGTAAAGATTGAAATTTTAAATGAAGGACAATTACGCTCTAAGGGTTATGGTGGAATAACTTCAGTTGGCCAAGGATCAGCTAACCCACCTCGCTTATTACATATCTCCTACTCTCCTGCAAAAGCTAAGAAGCGCTACGCACTTGTCGGCAAAGGAATCACCTTTGACTCAGGCGGGTACGCACTAAAGCCAGCAAGTGGAATGGAAGATATGAAGTCGGATATGAGCGGGGCGGCAGCCGTCGTTGCTGCGACTTTGGCAATCGTTGATCTCAAGCTACCCATCGCTATTGATGCCTACGCATGTCTTGCTGAAAATATGATCAGTGACAATGCAACAAGGCCAAGTGATGTCATCACGATTTATGGCGGCAAGACCGTTGAGGTTCTTAACCCTGACGCAGAAGGTCGCCTTGTTTTAGCAGATGGCCTCATCAGGGCTGCCGAAGATGGAAAGCGTCACGGGCGCTTAGATGGAATCATCGATGTCGCCACGCTAACTGGCGCGCAAGTT
>CAIUHY010000005.1 GCA_903899145.1 uncultured Actinomycetes bacterium | reverse complement strand
TTCATATTTGAATCTTTATGTTGGATGGGAAGGTGTGGGCTTAGCTTCATACCTACTTATTGGTTTCTGGAATCACAATCCAACCTACGCAGTTGCCTCTAAGAAAGCATTTGTAGCAAACCGTGTGGGCGATCTGGGCTTGTCCCTTGCCATCATGATCTGTTTTGCACAATTTGGAACTGTTTCATTTGCTGGTGTAAAGGCTGGTGCACATGGTGCATCAAGTGCTGCACTTGTTGGCATTGGCGCAATGCTCTTACTTGCTGCGTGCGGTAAGTCTGCTCAGTTCCCATTGCAATCATGGCTTGGCGATGCGATGGCAGGTCCAACACCTGTTTCAGCTTTGATCCACGCTGCAACAATGGTGACCGCCGGTGTTTATTTGATTAACCGTTCAAACTTTATCTTTGATGCCTCATCGACTGCGCGTTTGCTTGTAGTAATCGTTGGAGCGATAACGCTTCTCTTTGGTGCGATTATTGGTACTGCTAAAGATGATATTAAGAAAGCACTCGCAGCATCGACCATGTCCCAAATTGGTTACATGATTCTTGCAACAGGACTTGGTCCTGTGGGTTATGCCTTTGCAATCCTGCACCTACTCACCCATGGTTTCTTTAAGGCAGGAATGTTCCTTGGAGCAGGATCTGTCATGCACGGCATGGATGATGAAGTGAATATGCGCAAGTACGGTGGCTTAGCAAAGCTCATGCCGATTACTACAGTGACATTTGGTTTGGGTTATTTAGCGATATTAGGCGTTCCTCCATTTGCGGGCTTCTACTCAAAAGACAAGATTATTGAGACGGCATTTAATGCTGGAGGAACTAAAGGAATCTTGTTAGGCGGGGCAGCACTTCTTGGCGCAGCAATTACCGCTTTCTATATGACTCGCGTCATGGTCATGACATTTATTGGTGCAAAGAGATGGAAGGCAGGATCTCATCCTCATGAGAGTCCGCTGCTCATGACTCTTCCTATGATTCTCCTTGCTGTTGGATCAGTTGCATCAGGATTCTTACTTAGTTATGGAAGTGCACTTGTTCATTGGTTGCAGCCTGTTGTGAATTCACAGAGGGTGGAAGAAGCAAAACCACTTATGCCTGCCCTCACTGTTTCACTCTTAGCTTTAGGCGCGGTTATCGTAGGAGCTCTTTTTGCGATTACCAAATATCGCAGCGTCAGTGATCTTGCTCCAGAGGATGTTTCGGTCTTCACAAAGGCAGCACGTAAGGATCTCTATCAAGATGTTCTTAACGATAAAGCGCTTGTTGTTCCAGGTAAGTTATTAACTTCTGGTTTAGTAACGACTGATGATCGTGTAATTGATGGCTTTGTGAGATTTGTTGGAGATTTCTTGAGCGTAACTTCTGATGCGCTACGTAAAGTTCAAAATGGTTTTGTGCGTAGTTACGCGCTCCTCATGCTTGCAGGAGTAGTCCTTACTGTTATTGCAGTGTGGGTGATCGGCGCATGAACATTCTCTCCATAGTCACACTCTTCCCACTTCTTGGTGTTGTGGCATTGGCATTTATGCCAAAGACAAATACATATCAGATCAAGATTGTTGCGCTGGGCATCTCTATCATCACCATGCTGCTCTCCTTTGTGATGGCTCTGAAATATAAGTCGCCAGCATCCGGTTTTTCCTATGTGACATCTCATCCATGGGTATCTAGTTTTCATATTAATTACGCTCTAGGCATTGATGGTTTAGCACTGGTATTGATTCTTTTAACTACGGTTCTTGTTCCAATTGTTGTCCTTGGCGGGTGGAATGAATCTGAAGGCGGACGCTGGAGTGTGAAGACCTTCTATATGTTGATCTTGGTTCTAGAGACCTTCATGATCGGTGTCTTTGCGGCGACAGATGTTTTCTTGTTCTATGTGATCTTTGAAGCGATGTTAGTTCCGGTGTACTTCCTTATTGGCGGATTTGGAACAGGTGAGCGTGCTGCGGCTGCCCTGAAGTTCTTGCTCTACAGTCTCTTTGGTGGGCTACTCATGCTCGCTGCTGTTATTGGAATTTACATTATCTCTGCCGAGCAAGCCATTGGTTCATTTGATGTTACTGCCTTATCTCACCTGACAATTGATCACGCAACGCAAAATTGGCTCTTCTTAGGATTCTTTATTGCTTTTGCTATTAAAGCTCCACTCTGGCCATTTCATACATGGCTTCCTGGAGCAGCAAAGGCTGCAACACCAGGTACATCTATCTTGCTCCTAGGTGTTCTAGATAAAGTCGGCACATACGGAATGATCCGTTTTTGTCTCACACTTTTCCCAGATGCAACAAAGACCTTTGCTCCATACATCATTGTTCTTTCTGTAATCTCAATTATTTATGGAGCGTTTCTTGCTATTGGGCAGAAGAACTTAAGTTCATTGATTGCATTCACATCTATCTCTCACTTTGGATTTATTACCCTTGGCATCTTTGCTTATACTTCTCAAGGATTAACTGGGGCAACTTTCTATATGGTCAACCACGGTTTCTCCACCGCTGCCCTCTTCCTTGTTGGCGGTTGGATGATCTCTCGGCGCAAGTCAGCTGCAATTGATGATTTTGGTGGCTTGCAACGCATCACTCCGGTGATGGCGTGGACGTTCTTCATTGCAGGTTTATCAGCACTTGCCTTACCAGGCCTCTCAAGTTTTGTCAGTGAATTCCTAGTTCTTCTTGGAACCTTTACCAGGTATCCAGTTGCAGCAATTATTGGCACTTTGGGAATTGTCTTAGCAGCGCTTTATATATTGATCTTGGTACAGCGCACCTTGCACGGACCTCTGAAGAGTGGAAATGAATCTATGGTCGATCTTAATCTTCGGGAGAAGATCGCTATTGCTCCTGTTATTGCCGCTCTTGTCATCCTTGGTTTCTATCCAAAGCCAGCGCTACATGTCATTAATCCTTCTACGACATCTGTCATGGCGCAGATGAATGTGATAGATCCACATGTATTGGCAGGTAAATAATGTTTACGATGCCAACGCTTAACTATGCCCAGCTTGCTCCAATTCTTATTGTTCTAGGTGGAGCCCTGCTAGGTGTCCTAGTCGAAGCATTCTTAGGTAAAAGACAACGTGGGCCAGTACAAGTCACTCTTACTCTTGGAACATTAGTTATTTCATTTGCATGGTTACTGCATGTAAAAAACGATATGTCAGCGACCGCAGCAGTTGGTTCAGTTGCAACAGATGGCTTTGGCATCTTCGTGCAAGGCGCAATTCTTGTTTTAGCTTTCCTTGCAGTATTGCTGATTGCCGATAATGATCACTTTGCGCCAGCTGCTTCAGCTCTACCTGGTTCAGAGGAAGAGGCAGTAGCTATCTCATCTGGAATTAGAACTACTGAGGTATTTCCACTTACTCTCTTTGCTGTTGCAGGAATGATGCTTTTCCCTGTCGCATCAGATTTCATCACACTCTTTGTTGCACTTGAAGTGCTCTCGCTGCCTCTTTACATTATGACTGGCCTATCTCGTCGCCGTAGGTTGATGTCCCAAGAAGCTGCCCTGAAGTACTTCTTGCTCGGTGCATATTCTTCTGCGTTCTTCCTCTTTGGCATTGCATTCCTCTATGGATACAGCGGCACGTTGTCGCTGACAGATGTCGGAACGGCAAATATTTTCTCCGCAGGAAGCCCTGTCTTTTTATATATCGGAATGGTTTTTCTCACCATTGGTCTGCTCTTTAAAGTCGGAGCTGTCCCATTCCATTCATGGACTCCAGATGTTTATCAAGGAGCACCAACACCGATCACAGGATTTATGGCAGCCTGCACAAAGATTGCTGCATTTGGCGCGCTACTAAGAATCTTCTACGGCGCATTTTTCTTGATGCAATTGCAATGGAAGCCATTTCTCACAACGATTGCAATCATCACAATGGTTCTTGGATCAATTGCGGCGATGACACAGCGTGATATCAAGCGCACGCTCGCATACTCATCTATTACCCACGCAGGTTTCTTGCTAGCAGGCGTTGTTGCGCTTAACAAAGCAGGCTTAGCTGCATCTATGTTTTATCTCGTTGCATATGGTTTTACCACAGTGGGCGCATTTGGAATTGTGACGTTGGTTCGAGATTCATCGGGTGAAGTTACTGATCTTTCTAAGTGGGCAGGGCTGGCAAAGAAGTCACCGCTGGTATCTGTTGCTATGGCGCTTTTTCTCTTGAGCTTTGGCGGCGTCCCAATGACGAGTGGATTTATAAGTAAGTTCTCGATCTTTACAGCTGCCTATCAATCAGGCAATATCGCTATTGTCGTGGTCGGTGTACTCTCCAGTGCAATTGCGCTCTTCTTTTATTTACGCGTTGTTCTTATACTCTTCTTCCAAGAAGCGCCAACAGATGGTGTTTCTGTTGTTATTCCATCGGTCATGACACGTATTGCAATTGGTATCTGCGCAGTGATGACCTTGGTATTAGGTATCTATCCAAACTTGTTACTTAATCTTGTGAACACAATGGCAACGTTGGTTCACTAAGCCAATTCGTCGAAGGCGCCAATTTCTCCACGCATCTCCGGGTGATCATAGAAGTCAGTAATAATTGCTAAGCAAATCTCATTCTTTTCTTTCAAGACAGCGTGTGATGTGCCAGGAACAATTGCTAATCTTCCATTAGGCAGTGCCTCATAGAGATCAAGGCCATGATGGTTATCAAAAGGCTCATCATCACCATTGAGAACTAACACTGGACAGGAGATTGTGCTTATCTCTTGCAAGGTCATATTGGGCTCTTTTGCCCAGACTTCATAAGCCTTCTTAATAATGACCTCTTGCATATATGCAGGTTCTGGTGAGCGCTCTGCAAACTTTGCCTTATCTTCATCGCTAATAACAATCGGCTCATCAAAGAAATCAAGGTTGCAATCCCAGTGGTAATTGGTTCCGCCAGCAATAATAGAAAGCACAAGATCGGGACGCTCAAGTGCGACCATGAGCGCAATGATTCCGCCATCGCTATGGCCAATAATGTGAGCGGGCCCACCGATAACATCTTCGATATATGAAATTGCTTCATCTCTTTGAAAATCAAAGTGGTAATAACCCTCACGCACTGGGGTTCTTCCGTGAGCTGTACGGTCATAACCATAGACATGAAAACGATGGCCGACTGCTGGCATTACTTGCCAATCAAAACTCTCTGTTGAACTTAAGCCCCCATGTAAAAGAAGCAGGGGCACGCCATTATCTTCCCCTTCAACGCTCCATACTTTATGACCACGTAGGTCGATATATGACATGGTGTTTTAAATGGAATCCATGATGTTGCGATTACCGCGGTCAAATGTGAAGTAGTTCCACGCCCAATCCGCAATCGTCGCAATCTTGTTGCGCCCACCCATAAGATAGAAAAGGTGCAAAAACAACCAGCCAAACCAAGCGATAGGTCCGCTGATCTTCAGGCCCTTTACTTCAATGATTGCTTTGTGGCGACCAATAGTTGCCATGGAGCCTTTATCAACATATTTAAAGTTACCTAACTTCTTGCCTTTCATGAGGCGCAAGATCTGCGCTGCCGCAAAGCGTCCTTGTTGCATCGCAACAGGTGCTACTTGTGGCAAGAAGTGACCGTTAAGTCCTTTTGCTCCTGCAACATCGCCGACGGCAAACATATAGGGGTAATGAGAAACTTGAAGAGTGGGATCTGTCTTTAGACGATTCGCTTCTATTTGAACACCAAGTTGGTTAATTGCAGGCGCACCTTTTACTCCAGCTGCCCAGACAATGACATGAGCTCGCATATTTGTTCCATCACTTAAATTAATTTGTCCATGATCAACTGATTTCACTTGAGTACTGAGCAGGACGTTTACGCCCATCTTCTCAAGTTCTTTCTTTGCGCTATTCGTGAGCTTTTCAGCAAACATAGGTAGAAGACGTGGTCCGGCCTCAATTAAATAGATATCTATGTGCTTTGAAGCATGTTCATTGTCGTGACGAAGTGGACCATGTCGAAGTTCGGCAAACGCACCAGCCATCTCCACTCCTGTTGGACCGCCACCGACAACAACGATAGATAGACGAGTATCATCTTGGAAACGGCAGAGATCTTCAAAGCGGCGCATAACCTCTGAGCGAATTTGGACTGATTCTTGGATGGTTTTCATGCCTAGCGTGTATTCAAAGACACCGGGAACACCAAAGTCGGCTGTCACTGAACCGAGTGCAACGATAAGAAAATCAAAAGGAATGAGCTCTGAGCTATCAAGTTTTACGGTCTTGTTTTTATGGTCCACAGAGATAGGTGAGCCCATACGAAACTTTGCATCGTATTTGCGTACTGCGCCTCGAATAGGAAAGGCAACATGGTCTGCTGCAATACCTGCTGTGGAAACTTGATAAAGAAGCGGTAAGAAAGTTTGGTAATTATTGCGATCAATGACGGTTACATCAGCATGGCGACCAAGCGCCTTTGCTGCTGCAAGTCCGCCAAAGCCACCACCAAGAATGACTACGCGGGGTTTGCCCTTAAATTCTTCAACCCATCGGGCAAATGAAGAGAGGAGCTCGGCATGCTCAACAGATGTCTGCCCATAGACAGGCACCGCACCGACTGTTTCGTTGGAATTCAACGTAAAGTTCCTTTTCCACTCGTCATTTCTATAGGAGAAAGTCTACTGTTTCCTCTATGAGCGATGCACCCAAAGACCGTCTAGTCCTTGTAACGGGTGCCTCTGGATATGTCGGGGGCAGACTGGTTCGAGCGCTACTTAATCAAAATATTAAGGTCCGGATATTTGTTCGAGACCGCAAAAAAGTTTTATCTCAACCCTGGGCAGATATGGTGGAGATATTTGAGGGAAATGCTGATGATTTTGAGTCAACTAAAAATGCACTCATGGGAGTTCATACGGCATTTTATTTGCTCCACTCCATTAATGCTGGCACTCGCTTTGATAAGTTAGAAGAGAACATGGCTGCAAATTTTGCTCACGCATCACGTGTTGCAGATGTGAAACAGATTGTTTACCTAGGCGGTATTGCTAACGATGAGAAACAAAGTATGCATCTTGAGTCACGGGCAAATACCGGTAAGAGGCTTGCATACGGAACTGTCCCAGTTCTTGAATTTAGAGCGGGTGTGATCATCGGTTCAGGCTCTGCTTCTTTTGAAATGATCCGCCATATGACTCACAGACTTCCCGTCATGATCACACCTAAATGGGTTCGAAACCGAACGCAGCCAATTGCTATCCGAGATGTGCTCTACTACCTCACGACAGCTGCTCAATTTCAAAAGCCAGTAGAAGGTGTCTTTGATATTGGTGGCCCAGATGTTTTGTCTTATGAAGAGATGATTCAAACTTTTGCCAAGGTAAGCCATTTACGCAAGCGTATTTTTATCAAAATTCCCTTTCTTACACCTGCTTTTTCAAGTTTATTTATTGGCTTTGTTACCCCAGTTCCAACATCACTTGCTAGACCACTAGTTGGATCACTGGTCAACGAAGTAATCGCAGATCCAGCGAAAAATGTGAACCAGATTATTCCTCTACCTGCTGAAGGTTTATTAACTATTGAAAGAGCATTTACCTTGGCACTTGAAAAAGTTGAAGCACACCTTGTTGAATCACGCTGGTCAGATGCATCTTTATATATGCCACCATGGCAGAAGACCCAAGGGGATCCTGAATGGTCAGGAGCCGCTGAATATAAAGATGAAAGAATTTTCTATACTGATGCAAGCTTGAAATCACTCTGGCGAGCCATCGAACAAATTGGTGGGGATCACGGTTGGTATGGGGCAGATGTACTCTGGTATTTACGTGGTCTTATGGACAGCATGATTGGTGGAGTTGGTCTACGCCGCGGGCGCCGTGATCCTGACTTTTTGCGCCAAGGAGAATCCCTTGATTTTTGGAGAGTTGAATTATTAGAGCGCGAGCACTCCCTAACTTTAGTTGCAGAGATGATTTTGCCAGGTAAAGCATGGCTTCGTTTTGAAATTGACGAAGTAGACCATGAGGGCAAGAAGCAGCGCCGCATGATTCAAACTGCAACATTTCAACCCCATGGGATGGGTGGTCATATTTATTGGGCTCTGGTTTATCCATTCCACGGATTTATCTTCCCAACTATGGCACGTAATTTAATCCGTGCAGCAAAGTCCTTTGACTACCACAGCAACACGGCCTCTCTCAGTTAGAGGCTAATAGCGCTGACTGTCAGCCCTTACTTCTATGATTGCCTTATTATGAGTAAGTCAGAATTAACAGAGTTAGAGCTATTGATCTTAGCTTTTGAGCGTCAATGGTGGCGCCATGCAGGTGCAAAAGAATCCGCAATTAAAGAGACCTTTGGTTTAACTCCTGCTGCTTATTATCAGTTGCTCAGTGTTCTCATCGATAACGAAGTGGCATATGAACTAGAGCCAATGCTTATTAAACGTCTTCGTAGATTACGAGATGCTCGCTCAACAAAAAGAGCAGAAGGTTTTAAGCTGGGTTAATTTCAGAGTTTAGTATTTATAAGACTTGCTGGTTTTTGCAATCTTTGGCATAGCAACTTTGATTAGCAGGAGTAATCCCAAATAACTTGCAGGAATCGCAACTACAACTGTCACAATGTGGCTGAAGAAGTCCATGGAATTAGTCATCCTCGTTTTCACCATTTGCTCCGCCAGCGATCTGGGGACGCGTAGTTGAGCGAGAGAGTGTGGTTGCTTGGCTAGTTGATTGTGCAGGTTGTGTGAATGATGAATTCGCAGTCGGAGTAACGCTCTGAACACTCTGTGCAGGGTTGCCAGTGTTTGCTTGGCCGCGGTGGGACTGGGCATAAATAGCTCCAGAGCTAATAACTAGCGCCATCGCCAGTAGAGCGATCTGTGGTTTAGCCGAAGGTAACTTGCTTGTCTTTGTTCTCATAGGTAGATCATGGAGCGCCGACCTGTGGCGACACTTAGGTATTTCTGAGAGGAAACTTAGAAGTTTTGGCAGATTTACCCCCTGCTCACGCACGAGCAGGGTTCTCTCGGTTTGCCCAGAGGCTCTGCCTGCTCTAGATTTGGCGTTGTCACTCGGAGTATCAGAGTGCTAAATAGCCTTCTAGCTACTGAAATTTATGAGGAGTAAAACATGGCAAAGATGATCGCCTTTAATGAAGAGGCTCGTCGTGGTCTTGAGCGCGGCATGAACGCACTCGCTGACGCCGTCAAAGTAACACTTGGACCCCGCGGTCGTAACGTTGTATTAGAGAAGAAGTGGGGCGCTCCCACAATCACAAACGATGGTGTCTCCATCGCCAAAGAGATTGAACTTGATGATCCTTGGGAAAAAATCGGCGCAGAGTTAGTAAAAGAAGTCGCTAAGAAGACAGATGATGTTGCCGGCGATGGAACAACAACCGCGACAGTCTTGGCTCAAGCACTTGTGCGCGAGGGTCTTCGTAACGTCGCTGCTGGATCAAATCCAATGGCACTTAAGCGCGGCATTGAAAAAGCTGTCGAGGCAATCTCAGCTGAACTTTCAAAGATGGCTAAGAACGTTGACACAAAAGAGCAGATCGCAGCTACTGCATCTATCTCTGCTGCTGACACAACCATCGGTGAGATGATCGCTGAAGCGATGGATAAGGTTGGCAAGGAAGGCGTTATTACTGTTGAAGAGAGCAATACATTCGGGCTTGAGCTAGAGCTCACCGAAGGTATGCGTTTTGATAAGGGTTACATCTCTCCTTACTTCACAACAGATTCAGATCGCATGGAAGCAGTCCTTGAGGATGCTTACATTCTGATCTCAAGTAGCAAGATCACAAATATTAAAGACCTAGTCCCTATCCTTGAGAAGGTTATGCAATCAGGTAAGCCGCTTCTGATTCTTGCTGAAGATGTAGAGGGTGAAGCACTTGCAACATTGGTAGTGAACAAGATTCGCGGAACATTCCGCTCTGTTGCTGTTAAGGCGCCTGGCTTTGGAGATCGCCGTAAGGCAATGCTTCAAGATATTGCGATCTTGACTGGCGCAACTGTGATCTCTGAA
>CAIUHY010000004.1 GCA_903899145.1 uncultured Actinomycetes bacterium | reverse complement strand
AGCTCTGCAGCGTCAACATTGAATACATAAAGGAAAGGCTTGGCAGTCAATAGCTGCAACTCATGAATGAGTTCAAGATCGATCTTGGATGCAGCAAGGAGCTTTCCATCATTGAGAATTTTTTGGGCTTCAAGTGTGGCAGCGAGAAGAGGTGCGCGCTCTTTATTTGTCCGAGCTTCTTTCTCCAAACGAGGAATTGCCTTCTCAACTGTTTGCAGATCAGCTAAACAAAGCTCAGTATTAATCGTTGCAATATCTTCTGCTGGGTCAACGCGTCCATCTACGTGAACAACATCATCATCATTGAAGACTCGAATGACCTGGCAGATCGCATCGCTCTCACGAATATTAGCGAGGAACTTATTTCCAAGACCAGCACCTTCAGAGGCACCTTTTACGATTCCTGCGATATCAACAAAGGAGACGGCGGCGGGTAAGAGTTTTTCTGAGGTAAAGATCTCTGCAAGCTTTGCTAGGCGCGCATCTGGAACGCCCACAACTCCAACGTTTGGCTCGATGGTTGCAAATGGATAGTTAGCTGCCAGCACGTTGTTTTTGGTGAGAGCGTTAAAAAGGGTCGACTTTCCCACATTGGGCAGACCGACGATTCCAATAGATAGGCTCACGAGGAGTAGAGCCTACGGGGCTTTGTCAGTCATTCCTGCCACGATAGCGCCATGTCCACAGCAGCAGCGAGCATCATCACACTCATTATTGGCCTCCTCGCAGGGGCACTTATCGGATATTTCATTGCGCGCCTTCGGAGTAAATCACATGGAGCAGATGCGGCGCTCTTGGCTGATTATCGAACCCAACTAGAAAATGAACGTGCAAAGAGTGAAGCGACAATAAAACTTGGCGCTGAACTAGAAGCAATGAAAACAAGAGTTGAAGATTTAAGTAAAATTTCACAAGATGCAGATCGTCGCCGTCTAACTGCAGAAGCAGAAATAAAAACACAAATTACTCAAATGGCTTCTCACAATGAAAACCTTGTGAACCAAACTCGCGCGATCGCTGGAGCCCTTGCAAGCTCACAAACTCGTGGCAAATTTGGTGAAGCTCACCTTGAACAACTCCTTGAAGGAGCTGGACTTATTGAAGGAGAACATTTCAGCCGTCAGCGTTCAGCTGCGCGCGATGAAACATCTGGCGCGATCCCAGATATCACCATTGCGATGCCCGGTGGTTCAGTTCTTTACATTGACTCAAAGTTTCCTTTTGAAAGATTTTATGAAGCATTTGAAACAGAAGATTTACAGGAGCGCAAATCACTCCTTGCAGCCCATACGAAAGATCTACTCAAACATATTGAAGCGCTGGCAAAGCGTAAATACTCTGAGCGCGGAGCATCTCCTGATTTTGTCATTCTTTATGCTCCTGTTGATTCCATCTTCACAGAAGCACTCAAGAGTGACCCAGCTCTGCTAGATAAGGCATTCGCACTTGGTGTCACAATTGCAACGCCAACATCAATGATGGCGCTACTTCGCACAGTCGGTTATCTCTTTAGTCGAAACCGTGTTGCAACAAATGCTGCCGAGATCCAAGAGCTTGCAACTAAATTCCTCAAAGATGTCTCATCATTACATGAGAAGATCGTGACCGTCGGTGATCGCCTCAAGAGCACACTGAAGGCATATAACGATTTAATTCCAACGGCTGAAACGACAGTGCTCTCTGCCGCAAAGAGAATGCGTTCACTTGAAGTCTCCGGCAAGACTCCCGGCGCCATTCCTGAACTTTCTGAGAATGTCCGCGCCTTGCACTCAAAGCTAGATCCAACTGATGATGATTTCATTGAAGTCGAAGAGGTTGAATTGGCTCTAGAATTAGATAACGATGAGTAATTTCACCAATACCCAGATTCTGCCTAAGCCAATCAAAGGCCCTGGGCTCACCAATGCTGGCATTGTTGTTCTTCAATTTCTTCTTATTTTACTTGTTGAAACAATTGAATATTCCTTTACCAATGTAGGTATCGCTACAGGTATAGCTATTTTGCTTGCAATCTTTGGTGGTTACTACTTAGGTCGCCCTGGAACAACATTTGTAACAGCAGTAAATCCACCCATTGCTTTCTTTATTTCGACCGTACTTCTCATTGGAACAGTGGGCGGAGCTGGATTACACCTTGCTCGCTTTGGGTTAGATTTTGTTACAACTTTTGGAGCAACAGCGCCTTACCTCATCATTGGTACAGGTCTTGGGTGGGTTAATCACTTATGGGGCGCAAAGTTTCGCGCTCTACTTTCCCGCAACTCTTAGATCTTTACGTAGCTCTGGCGGAATCGCAAAGAGTAGGTGTTCTTCCATTGCAGTCACTGTCTCAACATCGTTGTAGCCTCGATCTGCAAGCCACTTTAATAAATCTTTCACCAAAATCTCTGGAACAGAAGCACCGCTTGTCACTCCAACAGTCTCAACCCCTTCTAGCCACTCTTCTTTTGCTTCAGCAGCAAAGTCGATGAGATAAGAAGATTTTGCTCCGTATTCCAAGGCAACCTCAACTAATCTGACAGAGTTTGATGAGTTTGTTGATCCGACAACTAAAACTAAATCAGCGCGTGGGGCAATATCTTTAATCGCAACTTGGCGATTTTGTGTGGCATAACAAATGTCATCACTGGGCGGGTCAATCAGATGAGGAAAACGCACCTTAAGTTTTTTGACCATGATTTCTGTTTCATCTACTGAAAGAGTTGTCTGCGAGAGCCAGATAAGCTTCTTTTCATCGCGGATATTCATATTGTCCGCATCTTCAATTTTGTCGATGACATGAACATTATCTGGTGCCTCTCCGGCGGTTCCCTCAACTTCCTCATGGCCCTCATGGCCAATGAGCAAGATGTCATAGTCCTCATTTGCAAAGCGCTTAACTTCATGATGCACCTTGGTTACAAGCGGGCATGTTGCATCAATTGTTTTTAGGGAACGTTTTGCGGCGTCGGCATGAACTGCCGGTGACACACCATGGGCTGAGAAGATAACAATGGAGCCTTCTGGAACATCATCTGTCTCATCAACAAATATTGCCCCCCGAGCTTCAAGTGTAGAGACGACATGTTTGTTGTGAACGATTTGCTTGCGCACATAAACAGGAGCGCCATAAAGGTCTAAGGCTTTTTCAACCGTAATGACGGCTCGGTCTACCCCAGCGCAATAACCACGCGGAGCTGCCAATAGAACCTTCTTAGCCATGATGTAAGCCTATCTAAAGTTAGGATTACCAACATGCTGGAAAATTCTGCCGACGAGCCAATACCCGTTCGAGTTATCTCAGAAGCGATTGGTGAATACATCAGCAAATTAGGCCCGGTCTGGATTGAAGGGGAATTATCTGAAGTCACCATTCGCCCAGGGGCGCCCATGGTCTTTATGAGACTGCGGGACACAAGTGTGGATATGAGTCTTTCTATTATGTGCCACCGGTCTGTTCTTGAAGCAGTTCAGCCACTTCCACAAAATGCACGTGTTGTCATGCATTCAAAAGTTTCTTGGTACCAAAAAAACGGATCGATATCGATGTCGGTTAAAGAGATCCGCCAAGTAGGTGTTGGTGAACTTCTTGCCCGCTTGGAACAACTCAAATCACAACTTGCATTAGAGGGGCTCTTTGAAACTTCGCGTAAAAAACCTCTTCCTTTCTTACCTAGAGTTGTAGGGCTTATTTGTGGACGCAATAGTGACGCCGAGAAAGATGTCGTTGAAAATGCTAAACGACGCTGGCCCTCTGTTGAATTTGCTATCCGTGAGGTTGCCGTTCAAGGCGCAGCTGCAGTTGTTGAAGTATCAACAGCACTAAAAGAACTCGACGCCAATCCCGATGTTGATGTCATCATCATTACACGAGGCGGGGGTTCCTTTGAAGATCTCTTGCCATTTAGTGATGAGAGTTTGATCCGCCTTGTTGCTGATGCAAGCACTCCGATTGTGAGCGCAATTGGCCATGAGAAAGATGCGCCGCTTCTAGATCTTGTGGCTGACTGGCGTGCATCAACTCCAACGGACGCTGGTAAAAAGGTTGTGCCAGATGTTGAAGAAGAGCTACGCAAAATCATCCAGCTTCAAGAGCGCGGCGCTCGTACTCTCACTCACTTTATTGAACGTGAAATCTCTCATCTCAAACAAATTCTCTCCCGGCCAATATTTCGTGACCCAACAGTTCTTGTCAGTGTTCGACAGGAAGATATCGATTCACACACAGCCCAGCTCCGCACTCTCTCACCACAAGGAACTCTTGATCGTGGCTACGCCGTTGTCTTGAAAGCCGATCAGAGCATTGTCCGCGATGCCACGACTGTCTCTATTGGTGAAAAACTAGCGATCCGAGTTGCCAAGGGTGTGGTTGCTGCCACAGCAGACGGCGCACAACCTGGTGCGCAGTAAGGCAATCAACCAAGTGAGAGTAGATTTAACTCATGGCCGATAAGAAGTTGTCATATGAAGCAGCCCGCGATGAGCTCGCTGCGGTCATTGCTGAATTAGAAAGTGGCCAATCAACTTTAGAACAATCACTGCAACTCTGGCAGCGCGGTGAAGATCTAGCAAAGATCTGCCAAGAATGGCTCGATGGCGCTATGGCAAAGTTATCTGCCGCAAAGCCTGGGGTGAGCGAATAAATGCCTGAATTTAATTACGAAGATCTACTGCCCATCGGGGCTGATGACACCGAATATCGATTGCTGACAAAAGAAGGCGTCTCTACTTTTACTGCTGAAGGCATGGAGTTTTTGAAAGTAACACCTGATGCCATCCAAAAATTAACAGCGGAGGCTATCCATGACACTTCTCACTTCCTGCGCGATGCTCACTTGCAACAGCTTGCAAATATTCTTAAAGATCCAGAGGCTTCGCCAAACGATAGATTCGTCGCACTAGACCTGCTTAAGAATGCAAATATTTCAGCAGGGGGAGTTCTGCCTATGTGCCAGGACACTGGAACTGCTTTAGTGATGGGCAAGAAAGGTCAGCGCACACTCACCTCTGAAAAAGATGAAGTCTCAATCTCACGCGGTGTGTATGACGCCTATACAAACTTGAATCTGCGCTATTCGCAACTTGCCCCTGTTACGACGTGGGAAGAGAAGAACACCGGTAATAACTTGCCCGCCCAAGTGGAGATCTATTCAGATAGTGAGCACTCTAATGAATATAACTTCCTCTTTATTGCAAAGGGCGGCGGCTCTGCCAACAAATCATTTCTCTACCAAGAGACTAAAGCAGTGCTCAACCCTGCCTCATTTATGGCATGGCTGGATGAAAAACTTCGCTCTATCGGCACAGCAGCATGTCCTCCGTATCACCTAGCAATCGTGATTGGTGGAACGAGCGCTGAGCACACTGTGAAAACAGCAAAGCTTGCAAGTACTAAGTATTTAGATTCACTTCCTACATCAGGTAATGCGCAAACCGGCCACGGTTTCCGTGATCTGGCGCTTGAAGAAGAGGTATTAAAACTCACTCGCACATTAGGAATTGGAGCTCAATTTGGTGGAAAGTATTTCTGTCACGATGTGAGAATTGTTCGCCTTCCACGTCATGGCGCCTCTCTTCCTATTGCGATTGCTGTTTCGTGCTCTGCTGATCGCCAAATAAAAGGCAAGATCACAAAAGAGGGTGTATTTCTTGAGAAATTAGAGCGCGACCCTGCTCATTTCTTGCCTGATACAACAGATGAACATCTAGAGGGGCAGGCAGTCAAGATTGATCTCAATCAACCTATGGCTGATGTTCTCAAGGCGCTCTCTGCTCACCCCATTAAAACCCGCGTTGAACTGACCGGAACTCTGATTGTTGCTCGCGATCTTGCTCATGCAAAGATTAAAGAGCTCATCGATAGTGGAAAGTCTTTGCCTTCTTACCTGAAAGATCATGCTGTCTATTACGCAGGGCCTGCAAAGACTCCTGTTGGCTATGCCTCAGGTTCATTTGGCCCTACTACTGCAGGGCGTATGGATTCATATGTGGAGCAATTTCAATCTCTTGGTGGATCAATGATCATGCTTGCTAAAGGAAATCGCTCCAAGCAAGTAACAGATTCATGCAAAAAATATGGAGGTTTCTATTTAGGTTCCATTGGGGGACCTGCTGCGCGCCTTGCTCAAGATTGCATCAAAAAAGTCGAAGTTTTAGATTACGCCGAACTTGGCATGGAAGCTGTCTGGAAGATTGAGATTGAAAACTTCCCAGCCTTTATTGTTGTTGATGATAAAGGAAATGATTTCTTCGCTGAAACGTCCAAGCCGATGATGATCGGCCAGAAGCCGAAATAATTTAGTAGTAACCAGACCAGCGATGTTTGGTCAGAGCGTTGCACGGAGTTCCGTAGCGAATCTTGATATAGCGAAGGCCCCATCTAATCTGCGTTAAGGGGTTAGTCCGCCAGTCAGTGGCAATAACATCCATCTTGTTGGCAGGAAGAGCCTGAGCAATGCCGGTTGCTCCGCTGTAATAGTTATGGGCTCGGAAATTCCAATGACTTTCGTTCGTCCAAAGAGTGTTCAAGCAGACAAGCTGCTTCTTCTGCCAGTTATATGCCTCGGTAGCTATCTTGTAGCCGACATGTCTAGCGCCATCTGGAGTTTTAGCTAATTCAACCTGCATCGTTGCGGCTGAAACCAAAGCCATCTCCCCGGCATCAGCTGAAGCAGCCCCACCGAGTTCAACGACCCCGTTATTGGCAGTCAGGGCAGAGCTTGGATCAACGCTGGTAGCAGTCTGGCTATCTGGGATAGAAACTGACATTGAAAAGTTTGTTTCGGCATAGGTCGTACTTATGGAGCCAAAAAGTGAGAAGCCAAAGGCAGCCATGGCTACAAAAGCCGGCTTGCGAAACGAACTTGCCTTCATCTCTGCTCCTTTCCTTCTTCCAAAGCCCTGCGGCTTGCCGTGCCCACGCAACACTCCCGACCCCGTTTCAAGGGTCAGAAGGTAGGTGGGAAGGGTTAGAGAGTTACAGACAGGTGAACGGCAGGCAACTTCTGACCCGCGTGGCTAATAAAAATAATTAAAGTCACAGAAAGAGGGCGGGGTAAAAGTGCTGGTCAGAAGCAGACAAATCCCTTATGTCCGATTTGTCGCTCACAGATGAATGAGTGCCTCAGGCCATTCTCAGGCCATGAAGTTAATGGGCTCTTCTAGCATCTCAGTTACTAGGGCCGCGATTGGCGAGCGCTCAGATCTGGTCAGAGTTATATGCGCAAAGAGTGGATGGCCCTTCAAAGACTCCACTACCGCCACGACTCCGTCGTGGCGGCCAACCCGCAAGTTGTCCCGCTGAGCAATGTCATGGGTCATGACCACCCGTGAGCCCTGACCGATTCTTGAAAGCACTGTGAGGAGCACACCGCGTTCTAGTGATTGGGCTTCATCCACGATCACAAAAGAGTCATGGAGTGAGCGGCCTCGGATGTGGGTCAAAGGCAAAACCTCAATCAGTCCGCGGTCAATAATTTCATCAATCACTGTCTGACTAACAAGTGCTCCCAAAGTATCAAAGACTGCTTGGGCCCACGGAGACATCTTCTCTCCTTCAGTTCCTGGAAGATAACCAAGCTCTTGGCCGCCTACTGCATATAAGGGCCGAAAGATAAGAACTTTCTTATGTTGGCGGCGCTCTAAAACTGCTTCTAACCCGGCACATAAAGCCAGCGCTGACTTACCTGTTCCGGCACGTCCTCCCAGAGAGATAATGCCTATGTCATTATCTAAAAGAAGATCTAGGGCTACTCGCTGTTCTGCAGAGCGGCCATGTAAACCAAATGCAGATCGGTCCCCTCGGACTAATTGAATCTGCTTATCAGGAGTAACCCTTGCAAGAGCGCTTCCTTTTTCTGAATGCAAAACAATTCCGGTATGACATGGGTGCTCTTTGCCCAGTTCGTGAGGCGTCTTATCGTTTTCATAGAGGGCATCAATGAGAGAGCCACCAACATTGGCCTCCACCATTCCGGTCCATCCAGATGTTGAGGCAAGTTCATGGCGATACTCTTCAGATTCAACACCAACAGATGATGCCTTCACGCGTAGCGGAAGATCTTTTGTTACCAAGACAACCCGGCGAGATTCAGCCATCAAATTACGTGCGATTGCAAGAATTCTTGAGTCATTTGATCCATCCCGCAAAAAGCCTGCAGGCAGCGATGTGGGATCGGAGTGATTGAGCTCTACCTTAATTGTTCCACCGATATCGTTGATCGAAATGGATTCATCAAGGCGTCCGTGACTAATTCTTAAATCATCAAGGGCGCGAAGTGCTTCTCGGGCGAAGTAGCCCAACTCTGGGTGATCGCGCTTGGTCTCAAGTTCACCAATTACGGTGATAGGGATAATGACTTCATGTTCGGCAAAGCGGGCGAGCGCCGCCGGATCAGCGAGTAAAACACTGGTATCTAACACATACGTCTTGCGGCCGTTATTTTGGCTCCTTGGGTTTGCCAAGAGATTCTCGCATTTCTGTGTATTTGTATGAGTAGGTCTTCTATCTCTCCTGGGGCGGAAGAAATAGAACTGATGCTCATAAAGTAAAACTCGCCAGAGCGCGGGGGCGTGCGACACGCGGTGCGGAAAAGTTAAATTCCTATGACTTTTAGAAGAATCAAATTACCTTCCAAAGCGGCGGTGTCTTTGGGCATATGCCCGCAGGGCTCTAAGAAAATCAACCTTTCTAAAATCTGGCCAATAGGCCTCACAGAAATAGAACTCGGAATGTGCTGATTGCCAGAGAAGAAATCCAGAAAGACGCTGCTCCCCTGAAGTTCTAATGACTAGCTCTGGGTCAGGCATTCCAGCTGTATAAAGATGCTTACCAATTTCATCAATAGAAAGCTTCTGCGCAATTTCATCTGCGCTTTCTCCATGGGTAACGCCATCTTGAATGTAATCCCTCACGGCATCGACGATCTCCCGCCTGCCTCCATAACCGATGGCGACGTTCACGACGACCTTTGCCCGGCCCTTACTGGCTATTTCAACTTTTTTGAGTTTGTCTTGCAGCCACTGGGGTAAGAGTTCAAGTGCTCCAAGGGGCTTGATCTCCCATTTTCCTAATTCATCGAGATGATCAACTGCTGCAGAGATGATTTTAAGTAGGGCATCGAGCTCTTCAGGATCACGATTGAGGTTATCTGTTGAGAGTAGCCAGAGGGTAATGATGTTAACGTCCGCTTCCTCACACCATTCAAGGAGTTCAACAATTTTTTCCGCTCCTGCTTTGTGACCATCTTCGGCACTTGCTCCATAGTTTGATTTTGCCCAGCGGCGATTGCCATCAAGGATGACACCTACGTGGTGAGGCGTTTGAGTGAAATCTAATTGGGAAAGAAGGCGCCGCTGATAGATCGGATAAAGCAGAGCCTTAATCGCCTGCTTTACGGGATTGCTCATTATGAATCTGTTAAGAGCGAAGAGTTTTGTAACGCTCTACTGCTTTTCTTTCAGCGACAAATGACGCGATGGGAAGCGTGCCGGCAAGAATATAGAACAACATAGTCATGAGGCTTGTGCGGGCTTTGAGGCAATATGTAAAGGCAGCCAAGATATAGATCGGATATGTAAATCCGTGAATAATGGCAATAGCAGCCCAGATTGCGAGCTTGCTATGGAAAGCAAGGTGGGCAGGGACCTCTACAAACCAGAGCAAAAGTGAGAATGTTCCAGACCAGATCGCCATGAACTTGTAACGAGCTAGTGCACCTTCTAAACCGCCTCCAAGAATTTTCATGCCTTTACTCTACCTCCAACGCATGGGAGTTGAGCTTACGCTCGTGACGTTTAGCAATAATGGGAGCACAAGGCACCAAGAGCGCCATAAACCACCAGATCACAACGTATGCAATGTGCTGCCAATAAAAACCTGAGATTGATTGCACGAGCACCGGCGATGGGACGCGATTGCCTGTGATCTCTGTGCCAGTTGAATCCTTTTCTGAGATTGCAATGATGTAACCATCAAAGAGACTGTAATGACCGGTCCCTGCGACAAGCGCTGGGTCAATGCGGCCAAGTGATGTATCGCTATTAAAACCATGATCTTCTTGTTGGCTTGGATAGAGGCGGCCTTGAATATCTAACTGCTGGGATGTAGGAGCAATACTTGAATCATGAAGTCCGCGCACAATCAAGATTGCTCGGTTATCTGTAATCTCAAAAAGCCCCACAGATAAATCTTTATAACCACCTGCGCCAATATTTTGCGTGGGGGCAACATAATCTTTTACATAGTGACCTTGCAGAGTCACAATACGATTAATTGCTTTGGTGTAGATATTCCTTCCAGCTTTATCAACATCGATAAGTGCAACGGGAATTGAAGATGGGATTACTTTACCTTGGGCGCTAGTTGCTTGGGCGCGGTGCCACTGCCAAAGTCCTAATTCAACAAATATGCCAGAGAGTAGAAGCAGAGCTAATCCAGTAGCAATGGGGCGAAGAAACTTATTCACCGGTATTAATATTTTCTTTTTCTTGCACTCGCTTGTATCTGCGGTAGAAAGAAATCAGTAAAAATATCACAGCCGTACAGAGAACAATCATGACTAATGAGCCCGCTAAACCGGTGCTGATATCGGTGGAATCACTCATGGCTTCATTATGCCTCTTTATCCTATGCTTGCGTTATGAACCAGGACCAAACGCCTTACCTGCAAGCGCGCTATGGGACATCTAAGCCAGCAATTGCAAGGTGGGTCACACCTGCTCTCCTGCTACTTCTCATTGGCGGCGGGTGGCTCATCTGGTCTGCCAATCACTTTTCAAAACCTGAGATTCATACAGATACCATTTCATTTTCTGTAGACAGCACCACACAAATGAGTTTAAATTATTTTGTAAATGTTAGAAGTGTAAATAAATCGCATCAATGCATCATCATTGCAAGTGATTACCAAGCAAATACTGTCGGGCAAATTACTGACCTGATTCCAGCAGGTGCCAATAACTATCGCCGCACCGTACATATTCCCACACGTGCCGCTGCGGTCAGCGCATCCATTGAGCACTGCCACTAAGGCAGGGTAAACTCATCTTCTTATGACTACAGGACAAACATGGCTCACAGAGGAAGCTGCAGCGCGCCTTCGGGCTGAATTAGCAGATCTTGAAGGCCCACGTTTTGCTGACATTGTAAAGAAAATTGAAGCTGCTCGCGCTGAAGGTGACTTAAAAGAAAACGGTGGCTATCACGCTGCTCGTGAGGAACAAGGCAAGATTGTTGGTCGCATTCGCCAACTCAAACACATGCTTGATAACGCTCATATCGGAACAGCGCCAGAGAGTGAATCAGGCGTCGTTGGGCTTGGCATGATCATCACCATTGATATGGATGGAGAAGAGATCAACTTTCTTCTTGGCTCACGCGAAATCGCAAATGGTGAGATTGATGTTTACTCAGAAAAATCTCCATTGGGCTCTGCTGTGCACGGAGCAAAAGTTGGCGAAACTGTGAACTATCAAGCGCCGAACAAAAAGGTTTATCCGGTAAAGATTAAGCACGCTAAGCCTTATTAAATTACTGTCTGTTCTTATATCGACGAACACTCAGTGGCATAAATACCGCCATAATCACAACCATATAGACCAATGATGTTGTAACAGGGTGCTCACTTGGATATGAATGAGCTGTCACGCCAAATTTATTGTGGAAGCCAAAGAGCTGACGAGTTGCTGCCACCATTGTTGAAACAGGATTCCACTCAGCAAAATATTGAAGAGGTTTTGGCATAGAAGTTGTCTGGGCAAAGGCGTTTGATAAGAACGTCAGCGGGAAGGTAAAGAGGAATGAAATATTCCCCACTACGCGTGCATCTTTGGAGAAAAGTCCCCCAAATACTCCAGCCCAAGAAAGTGCGTATCCAAAGAAGAGAAGCATGAGAAATCCTGCAAAGATATGAAGAGGCCCAGAGGTAGGACGCCAGCCAACGGCATACCCAGCAAGTCCCATAACTATTAAGACCACAATATTAAGAAGACCATCGCCAAGTGTGCGACCCATAACAACAGCAGAGCGGGCAATAGGAAGAGATCTAAAGCGATCAATCAAACCTTTCTCCATATCTTGGGCTAAACCTTGCGCGGTTGCAGCCAAAGTAAAGGTAACTGTCTGCACAAAGATTCCTGGCATAAGTAGTTGCACATAACCACCTGGAATACCTGCACCAAGTCCTCCAAATACATATCTGAAGAGCAGCACAAACATGACGGGCTGAATAGTGTTAAAAATAAGCACTTCAGGAACGCGTATTAATTGCTGGAGCTGACGCTTTGTAATGATTAGGGCATCACTTATTGCATTCATTTGCGCGCTCCCCTCTTTTTCGCTTTTGCCTCTTCAAGTTTTTCTTCTTCGGCGGCGTGCCCTGTGAGAGACATGAAAACATCATCAAGTGATGGGCGCTTAAGAGCCACATCTAATGCGTGAAGTCCCTGGGCATCAAATTCACGGATAACACCTACTAGCGCGGCGCTTCCACTTGTCACCGGTGCTGAGATCTTTCGAAGACCGGCATCTACAGTGCTAGTTGATCCTGAAACACGATCAATAATCTGTCGGGCAGCTGTGATGTCTTTTTCACTTACAACAATCTCAAGACGTTCTCCGCCCACTTTGTCTTTGAGATGATCAGATGTGCCTCGGGCAATAACAGTTCCCCTGTCAATTACGGCAATATCGTCAGAGAGTTGATCTGCTTCATCGAGATACTGTGTTGTCAGAAGAAGTGTCACACCTTCTTTAACTAGGCCTTCAATGACTCCCCACATATCCATACGGCCACGGGGATCAAGACCAGTTGTTGGTTCATCAAGAAATAAAACTTTTGGACGAATAATGAGCGACGCTGCTAAATCAAGACGACGTCTCATTCCGCCAGAGAATGTTTTGATAGGACGCTTTGCAGCATCAGTAAGTGAAAACTGTTCAAGTAATTCACGCGCACGTACACGGGCCTGATCAGCACTGAGATGATAAAGACGCCCAAACATCACAAGGTTTTCCCACCCTGTGAGAGTCTCATCAACTGCCGCATATTGACCAGACAAACCAATAATTTCACGCACCGCTTTTGGATTCTTGATAACATCAATACCGCCCACAATTGCATGACCAGAATCTGGTTTCAGCAGCGTCGCAAGAATGCGCACTGTGGTGGTCTTGCCTGATCCATTCGGACCAAGGACCCCAAGGACTGTTCCCTCTTCCACATCAAGGCTAAGCCCATCAAGGGCCCTAACTGAGCCTTTGCTGTATGTCTTGACGAGGTTTTCAGCGACCACACTCTTCATAGCCCTCATCTTAGCCAATAGTCATGCGTTGCACGCGGTATCATTTCGGTTGAAAGTTCAACAAATGGCAGCCGTATCTGGCAGCACTCATACATATACCGATAGGAAGTACATGCCGAAAAACGCTACGTCACATGAACCAATGACGCATAAGCAAATTACTGCAGTGATGGTCGGATTGATGACAGGGCTTTTGCTTGCCGCCCTCGACCAGTCGATCGTTTCTACTGCGCTCAAAACAATTACAGTGGATCTTGGTGGGCTTAACCACTACACATGGGTTGTTACTGCTTATCTTCTAACATCAACAGCATCAACACCGCTCTACGGAAAAATCTCCGACCTCTATGGTCGTCGTCAGGTATTCCAGTTTGCGATTATTATCTTT
>CAIUHY010000003.1 GCA_903899145.1 uncultured Actinomycetes bacterium | reverse complement strand
GTGTACCTCCAATTCCAAAATCTGCTCAAGTAAAACCAGCTCCACTAACTCCAGCGCCAGTTTCAACTCCACCCGTGCAAGCAGATGTTCCAGAACTAACTGCGGCAGTGGTAACAACTGCGGCTATAGCAAAACCAGCACAGATGCCTGCCGATCCTGTTGTTAAACCAATCCCAACTTTAGTTACACCAAGTGCATCTACCCTTGAGCCAATTCGCGGGGTTAGCGCACGTGTTGTGCAAAGCATGGAAGCCTCATTAACTGTTCCAACAGCAACGAGTGTTCGAGCTATTCCGGCAAAGCTCATGATTGATAACCGCACAGTAATTAATAATCACTTGGCCAGAAGTCGCGGAGGAAAAGTTTCATTTACCCATCTGATCGGTTATGCGATGGTGAAAGCACTTCGAACAATGCCAGAAATGAATACTTTTTATGGTGAGATTGAAGGGAAGCCTGCGATTGGAAGACCAGAACATATTAATCTTGGGATCGCTATTGATTTGGCAAAGCCAGATGGAACTCGTCAACTTCTTGTTCCTTCTATTAAGGGTTGTGAAGATTTAGATTTCGATCAATTCTGGGCTTCATATGAAGAGACTGTTCGCAAAGCACGTGGTGGAACACTCACCGTTGAAGACTATGCAGGAACGACCGTTTCCCTCACAAACCCAGGAACGCTAGGAACCGTTCACTCGGTACCACGACTTGTTCAAGGCCAAGGACTTATTCTTGGTGTTGGCTCTATGGATTACCCAGCAGAATTTCAAGGTGCAAGTGAAGAGACGCTATCTAATCTTGCAATTTCTAAAACAATTACTTTGACGTCAACATATGACCACAGAGTTATTCAAGGCGCTCAATCTGGTGATTTCCTGCGGGGTATCCACGAAATTCTCCTTGGGGGAGATAATTTTTATGATGAGATCTTTGAGGCACTTCGTATTCCTTATGAGCCAATTCGTTGGGCAGTAGATTTCCAGTTCTCTAAAGATGATCAAATTTCAAAGACCGCTCGGGTTCAAAAGCTTATTGATGCTTACCGCAACTTCGGCCATTTAATGGCAGACACAGATCCGCTTCGTTATAAACAACGCAAGCACCCAGATCTTGACGTGGTTAATCATGGTCTATCTCTTTGGGACCTGGATCGTGAATTTGCAACAGGTGGTTTTGGCGGTAAGCCCATTATGAAACTGCGTAAGATTCTTGGAATATTACGCGATTCTTATTGCCGCACCGTTGGCGTTGAATATATGTATATCGAAGATCCAGTAGAGCGCCAGTGGATGCAAGAGCATGTGGAAGTCGGCGCACCTAGAACTCCTCGCGAAGAGCAACTCCGTATTCTTCGTAAACTTAATTCTGCTGAAGCCTTCGAATCTTTCTTGCAGACAAAATACGTTGGACAAAAGCGATTCTCACTTGAAGGCGGGGAGTCACTAATCCCGCTTCTTGACGCAATTCTTCAAAGTTCAGCTGATGCAAAACTCGATGAAGTGTGTATCGGGATGCCTCACCGCGGGCGCTTAAATGTTTTGGCAAACGTCGCAGGAAAGTCATATGGGCAAATTTTTCAGGAGTTCGAAGGCAAATATGCTGAAAATGAAGTTCACGGAACAGGTGACGTTAAATATCACCTTGGAACAAAGGGAACTTTTACTTCAGAATCTGGAAACACTACAGATATTTATCTTGCAGCAAATCCATCTCACCTTGAAGCTGTAAATCCAGTCCTTGAAGGAATTGTCCGTGCTAAACAAGATATGAAGAACGTACAAGGTATCTACTCGGTTCTGCCAATACTTATTCACGGTGATGCCGCATTTGCTGGTCAAGGAGTAGTTTCAGAAACACTTAGCCTTTCTAAGTTAAAAGGTTATAGGACTGGTGGAACAATCCACGTTGTTGTAAATAACCAAGTTGGTTTTACTACTTCCCCGCATGCTGCCCGTTCTTCTACATACAGCACCGATATTGCAAAAATGATTCAAGCTCCCGTGTTTCACGTTAATGGAGATGACCCGGAGTCTGTTGTTCGCGTCGCTCACCTTGCATTCCAGTACCGCCAAGAGTTCAATAAAGATGTCGTGATCGATATGGTCTGCTATCGCAGGCGTGGCCACAATGAAGGTGATGAACCAAGCTTCACACAACCAATGATGTACAAGTTAATTGACGCAAAGCGCAGTACTCGTAAGCTCTATACCGAAGCGCTCATCGGTCGCGGTGATATTACTGTTGAAGAAGCTGAAGAGGTATTGCGGGATTACCAAACACAACTTGAGTTAGTATTTAACGCTGTCCATAATGTAGAACCAGAAAATAATTCCACTTTCAATGTTCCATCTTCACCCGCGCCTGAGAGCGTCAATACCTCTGTTGATGAATCCACGCTACGAAAGATTGCAGCAACTCAAATTGCAACTCCTGAAGGGTTTTCTATTCACCCTCGTCTTGCCCCACAGCTTGCTAAGCGAAATGAAATGCTTAACGACGGATCGGTGGACTGGGCAACTGGTGAACTTTTTGCAATGGGATCACTACTTCTTGAAGGTTATCCAATCCGACTTGCAGGACAAGATGTAAGGCGTGGAACTTTTTCTAATCGGCATGCCGTCATTGTTAATCAAAATGATGGGAGTGACTGGTTCCCACTTCGCGCACTTCTCAAAGATGAAAACCAATTCTTTGTCTTTGACTCCTTGCTCTCTGAATATGCTGCGATGGGCTTTGAATATGGATACTCAGTTGTCCGAGATAATGCACTTGTTATGTGGGAGGCGCAATTTGGTGATTTTGCTAACGGCGCCCAATCAATCATTGATGAATTTATTTCCTCTGCACTTCAAAAATGGGGTGAGCGATCATCTATCGTCTTGCTCTTGCCACATGGCTATGAAGGACAAGGTCCCGATCACTCCTCTGCTCGCATAGAGCGTTATCTCGCACTTTGTGCTGAACAGAACATGACTGTTGCTCAGCCATCAACACCTGCTTCTTATTTCCACTTACTTCGTTGGCACATGCTCAATCCTGCGCGCCGTCCACTAATCGTCTTTGAACCAAAATCAATGCTGCGCTTAAAGGCTGCCAGTTCTGGACTAACAGATTTCACTACAGGAACATTTAAACCATTGATAGTTGACCCAACAGTCACAAATGCTTCGCGCGTTATTTTTTGCTCAGGAAAAATTTATTGGGATCTTCTTGCAGAGCGCTCAAAACTCAATGAGACTTCTACGGCAATCATTCGTATTGAACAGCTCTACCCATTCCCATTGCAAGCATTTATGGAAGTAGTCAATGCTCACCCTCAAGCTAACTTACTGTGGGTGCAAGATGAACCTGCTAACCAAGGTCCATACCCATTTGTTGCTCTCAATACAATTGAAACGCTCGATGGCCGCACTTTGCGCCGTGTTTCAAGGCGAGCAACTGCTAGTCCCGCAACAGGATCACATCATTTGCATGAAGAAGAACAGCACTCGCTCATTACTGAGGCATTTACCCGCTAGTTTCGTTTGTAACGAAAAAGAACTACTCCCCGAAATTCGTGATCATGTACAACGCCCCAATGACGCGAATCAGTACTTGCCGATTTGTTATCTCCTTCAACCCATAGGCCGAAACTGGCGGGTTCAACACGAATGCCTCTTTTGATTTGCAAAATCCCCGGTAGATCATCACGTTCAAAAATAACGATACGACCTCTAAGAATGTAGGGGCTGGTCTTACCAATTGGGCGGAAGATGAGCCAATCACCGTCGTTATACGTCGGCGACATAGAATTACCACTAACGACAATCCTCTGAAATGGAAGCTTAGGCATGAGAGTAGTAGTCTGACACATACCAAGACGCACATCATCTGTAGCAAAAGGAGCACTCATATGTTCAAGCCAACTCTTATAGCGTATGCACACTGCGATCTACCTTGTGGAATTTACGATCCAGCACAAGCAAAGATTGAAGCACAGTCTGTAAAGGCTGCCATGGAAAAATATGCAGCAAGTAGTGATGCTGACTTTAAGTCACGCGCCGTTGCTGTGAAAGAAGAGCGATCAGAAATGGTCAAGCACCATCTCTGGGTTCTTTGGACTGATTACTTCAAGGCTCCACACTTTGAGAAGTACCCACAACTCAACACATTGTTCAATGAGGCGACAAAGCTTGCTGGCGCCGGTGGAACAAAGGGGACTAACGATGTTGCAGTTGCAGATAAGCTTCTAGGAAAGATTGAAGAGATCTCAACAATTTTCTGGGAGACAAAGAAAGCTTAATTAACTGGCAACATCAGTTGTGCGCAAGTTTTCTGCCGCACTTTTTGCCATAAAAGATACGCGATCTACTAATCGCCGTTGCAACTGGGCAACGGCGATTATTCTTTGATCCTGATGTATTTCACAATCAAAAGTTAAAATGTCATCTGTTAATTCAACTGCGCGTACTACAGCTCGTACTTCACTGCCAATAGTGACACTTCCCCGCACTTGAACTGCAACACCTACGGTTACCGATGTTTCACCTTTTTCAAAATGTTCGGCGATAGCGGCGCTACAAGCACTTTCAACTACATTGATTGTCGCAGTTGTTGCCAAGACAGGAAGATCGCTAAATCCTTGAGTAATCCCAGTGTCCAATGGACGAACTGTTAGGGACGCCATCCCTACAGCTCCTAACAATAATTCCGTCTGCATACCCGATACTTTATGCGGTTAAAGTAAAAAAACGCGTTTACCGCGCCTATACCTTATGTGTCGTCGCGAAATTCTTGCGTATATTCCTGCGTCACTTCGTGGGTAATCTGAAATGAATCACCTTCACCAAAGGTAATTTCAGTAACAGTAGTCTGGGAGAAGAACTCAACTTGAGTTTGGGCCGAAAGCACGTTTATCTGATCTTGGATACGTTCATATAACTCTTCCGGGGCGCTCTCGATGCAGCTTCGGCGTAGTAGCTCCTGCATCATTGAAATCGCGGCGCGTTCCACTTCCATAATCTGCGTGCAAGGCTGACAATCTTGGAAGTGAATTTCAAAGACTTGATAGTCGGTAGGTGAAGGAAGTTCATGATCAATAAAAAGGATCAGGTTTTCTTGTACCTGTGGGCAAGCAATGTGATTCATGTCAGTACTCACTTTGCATCACCTGACTTATTAAAGCCACGTTCTTTTGCATACTGACCTAATGATTCACGAAGTAACTTGCGACCCCGGTGAAGTCTAGACATCACCGTTCCTGGAGGTACTCCAACAATTTCAGCAATTTCCTTATATGAGAAACCTTCGACATCAGCAAGATATACAGCCATTCTAAATTCTTCTGGAATTTCAGCAAGCGCAGACTTCACGTCACCATCAGGGATGTTATCTAGGACTTCATCTTCAGCTGAGCGACCTTGATCACTTGTATGACTTGCTGCATCGTGAATCTGCCAATCCTCTAACTCACCTGCCGCAATTTGTGGGCGTCTTTGATCTTTACGATAAGTATTAATAAAGGTTGTCGTAAGGATCCGATAAAGCCACGCTTTAAGATTTGTTCCGGGTTGGAATTGATGGAAAGCAATAAATGCTTTCGCGTAAGTATCTTGCACTAAATCTTGCGCGTCATGTGAGTTTTTTGTATAGCGCAGGGCTGCTGAATAAAGCTGACTTGTATATTGCAAAGCATCGCGTTCAAATCGCGCTTTCTTCTGGACAGGGCTCTCTTTTGTCAGATCCACAACAGCAAGATCTGTATGACTATCTCTTGGCACAACTGCTAAAGAGTCCTCGTTCTTTTCCATTACCCCACACATTACCGCCATAAACTGTGTAACCGCACAGAAGATCGACTTATTCCCGACACCAGCACTCACCGAGGTTGGCTAGGCTTGATCCATGAGTAATCATGTGGGCAATCTTTGGCCTGCTCCATATAGGGGCAATCAAGCCATCGATTCGGTCATCACGATTCCCGGATCAAAATCAGTAACAAATAGAGCCCTCATCTTGGCATCACTTTCGCACTCCCCATCGGTTCTGCACAAGCCACTTCACTCCAGAGATTCAGCGCTCATGATTGCGGGTTTAAAAGCGTTAGGCATTGGTATTCACAAAGCAACAAATGGAGATCTCACCATTACGCCTGCCCCTCTCTTTGGTCCAGCGCAGATCGATGTTGGTAATGCTGGAACTGTTATGCGTTTTTTACCACCTGTTGCTGCGATGGCAAAGGGGCTTATTTACTTTGATGGTGATGAACGCTCACATGAGCGCCCACTTGGGCCGCTTATCTCAGCTCTTGAATCACTAGGTGTACTGATCGAACATGGTTCTAGATATAGCCTTCCCATGACGATTAATGCCAACGGTCAGTTGCAAGGTGGAAGCGTTGAAGTAGATGCAACTTCTTCTAGCCAATTTATTTCAGCGCTGCTTCTAGTAGCACCTGCAACAAAAGTAGGCATAACTGTTATTCATACCGGCTCATCTCTTCCATCTCTTCCACATATTGAAATGACAATTCAGATGCTTCGGGAAAAGGGCGTTCAAGTCGATGTTGGTCAGAACCGTTGGTCAGTTAAACCACATGTGATGCAAGGAATGAATTCCACAATAGAGCCTGATCTATCCAATGCTGCTCCATTTATGACAGCGGCAATGATCTCTAGTGGCACACTCACCATTAAAGATTGGCCAGCAAAAACAACACAACCAGGCGATCAACTCCGAGATATTTTTACTCAGATGGGGGCGTCAGTTTCTAGAAACGGTAACGACTTATCTATAACTGGAACAGGTCAGATTCACGGAATTGATATTGATCTACATGATGTTGGTGAACTCACTCCATCAATTGCTGCACTTTGTGCACTAGCTAATTCACCTTCCTATCTGCGCGGAATCGGCCACCTTCGATTGCATGAAACAGATCGTTTAGCAGCCCTTGCTCGTGAGATAAATTCACTCGGTGGAAGCGTTGTTGAAGAGCCAACCGCACTACGTATTAATCCTACGCCGCTTCACTCTGGCACATTTCATACATATGAGGATCACCGTTTAGCAACAGCAGGAGCAATCATCGGACTCAGGGTTGAAGGTATAGAAGTAGAAAATATCGAGACAACCAAAAAAACGCTGCCAGATTTTCCAAAAGCATGGGCCGATATGCTCAGTGGATCAGAGTAAATGGATACTTACCTCTGATGACGCCTCGTGAACTTGATGAAGATGATATCCGCTCACGCCCAAAGCGTTCGAGTAGACCCCGCACGAAAGATCGTCCTGACTACACCCAAGCAACTCTTGGGCGAGTAATTAGCGTTGATCGTGGAAGAACCGGTGTATTAGTAGAACCAAACTCACAGGTGATTACTGCCATGAAGTCTCGTGAGCTAGGAAAGAAATCAGTTGTTGTAGGAGATCTTGTTCGCATTGTGGGGGATATTTCAGGTTCAGAAGGAACACTGGCTCGCATAGTAGTTGTTGAGCCACGTCTAAATGTACTCACCAGAACTGTTGAAGATGATGCGGGAATGGAACGGATGATTGTTTCAAACGTTGATCAAATAGCAATTGTGATTGCTGCTGCTAACCCAGAACCAAAACATGGTTTTGT
>CAIUHY010000002.1 GCA_903899145.1 uncultured Actinomycetes bacterium | reverse complement strand
TCGCTCATACATTTCATCAACGAGCCATTCATTTGGTCCAAATGAACCACCAAAATGATTGGCAGGAGTATTAGATCCTGCTGAAGGGCCTGATGCCGACACTGGCAATTTCTCCGATTCCTAGCTCGATACCTTCCTATCTTAATAGTCTTTGTTGTGCCTCTGATGCTTATCCACTGTGAGGTTCCACTCGCGAAAAGGGCGATATCAGGGCAGGCTTCAACTATGGCGCTGGCAATAGTCACAGGTGGTTCTCGGGGACTTGGGTTTACCACTGCGCGAGCCCTCTACGAAGCTGGCCATAGAGTTGTACTTGTTGCGAAGGACCCAGTCCGTCTAGCCCAAGCTGCAAAAGAGTTGCACTGTGAGTTTCGCTCGATTGATCTAGAAGATCTCAAACAAACTCAGGAAGTTTTCACTGAAATGTTGCAGACATTTGGTGCACCCCAGATCTTAGTATTAGCGCACGGGGTAATGAGTGAGAAGATGTCGAAAACACTTCGCACAACACCTCAAGAGTGGCGACGCGTTATGGCAATTAATTTAGATTCTGTTTTTTGTGCTGTAAATATTTTTGGAGCAGCGATGGCAGAGGCACGTGATGGACGAATAATTATTTACTCAGCATGTTTGGGAAGAATGTCAGGTCCCGGTAACGCAGGGGGATTAGCCCCATATCGAATAAGTAAAGCTGGCGTGAATGCACTTGTGAGAAATTTGGCACACGAAACTGCTCATGGCGCGCGTGGTTTATTAGTAGACGCTGTGTGTCCAAATCACACCCGCACAGATATGGGGGGACCAGATGCGCCTCTATCAGTTGAAGAGGGTTCTGATACCGCAATCTGGCTAGCTACAAGAAGTTTTGATCCAGAGAAAGATAAAACTGGATTTTTATGGGAAGAGCGAGAGATTATTGATTGGTAATTGAGAGATAATTACTCTCGGTACCCGAGTAAAGTTGCAAAAGTTGTAAGGAACGCAAGAATGCCAAGTGGAATAGCGCCAATATAAAATTTACCGGACACCATGTAGTAAGAGACACCCAATGCAATTAAGTTAGCAAGTACTGATGGAGCACGGCCCCAGCGTTGGCCTTTTTTAAAGGAAATAGAAGAAGCAAACAAACCAATCGCACCAAGTGCAAGAGCTATAAAAACTCCAGCGAGAGCGAGGGGCGCTTCTAAAGGCTTTGAGCGCAGCGAATCTAGAAGTGCTAAATAAACAATGAGTGCCAGCAGTAATACCGATTCAAGCCTGAGAAGGTGAACCGCAGATTTGCGACAAATGTTGTAAATCTCATCTCGTGTTGCCATGAGTGAAGCCTATCCAAGTAGCCTTTACTTATGCCACTGAACGTTCAAGAAGTGAGCAGTATTGAGTTTGAAAATGATGGAGTCACTGACTCTTTGACCGGAGTGATGGCGCCTTCTTTATTTCACGAGAATCTTAAACGCGAGATCGCGCGCGCAGGCAGGCAAGAGCATGACCTTGCTGTTATTTCAATTTCTGTAAAACCAAGTAATTTTCAGTCGGTTTCACTGTTACAAGAAGAACTCATCAAAATTGCAGATAGATTGCGGGAGCAATTGCGAGGGGGCGACTTTTTTACCCGAATTTCAGATTTGGGTTTTTGGGTATTGCTTCGGGCAGATGAGTCAGAGACAGATACAGCTATTGGAAGGTTTGGGTTACCCAACCAGAAGAAGCTAGATATCTATGTTCTAGCACGCAAGAAAGATGGATATGACGAGTGGATAAAAAGAATTGACCTCATCCATTTTCACTGATCATCAAAATCAGGTTGCGATTTTTTGCCTTGCAGGATGTGAACGGTAGACTTCATTCATGTCAAAAGTCCTCGCATCGTTGCCAGTAGGCCAAAAAGTAGGGATTGCCTTTTCTGGCGGTCTTGATACTTCGGTCGCTGTTGCATGGATGCGCGAAAAGGGTGCGATTCCTTTTACGTACACCGCAGATCTTGGTCAATATGATGAAACAGATATTGGATCAATCCCTGGACGGGCAAAAGAATATGGCGCAGAAAATGCACGGTTAGTTGATTGCAAACTAGCGCTTGTCGAAGAAGGACTTGCTGCAATTGCATGCGGAGCTTTTCATATTAGAAGCGGTGGAAAACAATATTTCAATACAACTCCACTTGGACGTGCAGTGACCGGAACGTTATTAGTTCGCGCCATGCTTCAAGATGGCGTTTCTATTTGGGGCGATGGGTCAACATATAAGGGCAATGACATTGAGCGTTTTTACCGTTATGGATTACTAGCTAACCCTAATTTAAAGATTTATAAGCCTTGGCTTGATGCTGATTTTGTTAATGAGCTCGGTGGTCGCAAAGAGATGTCCGAATGGCTTCTTGCACACAAATTGCCATATCGTGATAGTGCCGAGAGGGCTTACTCAACAGATGCCAATATTTTAGGTGCAACACACGAGGCAAAGAATTTAGAGGAACTTAGCGCTTCGATTGAGATTGTTGATCCAATTATGGGTGTTAAGTTTTGGGACACATCAGTCAAAATTGATTCAGAAGATGTCACGATTGAATTCGCCCAAGGACGTCCAGTTTCTATTAATAAGAAGTCATTTAAAGATTCAGTTGCCCTTATGCAAGAAGTAAATGCAATTGGTGGTCGCCATGGACTTGGTATGGCAGATCAAATCGAGAATAGAATTATTGAGGCTAAGTCACGGGGCATTTATGAAGCACCTGGAATGGCGCTTTTGTTTATTGCCTACGAGCGTTTAGTTTCTGCAATCCACAACGAAGACACGATTGCTAATTATCATGCCGAAGGACGCAGGCTTGGCCGACTACTTTATGAAGGTCGGTGGTTTGATCCACAGTCACTGATGTTGCGCGAATCTCTTACCCGCTGGGTTGCATCTGCAATCACTGGAACAGTAACAATTCGACTGCGCCGCGGTGACGACTTCTCAATTATTAATACAATTGGACCTGCGCTTTCTTATGCCCCAGAGAAACTCTCCATGGAGCGCAATGAAGATTCAGCATTTGGTCCAACTGACCGTATCGGGCAACTGACTATGCGCAACCTTGATATCGCTGATACACGTGCCAAGCTAGAACTTTATACAAAACAAGGCCAACTTGGAGCGAGTGAATTCAAGCTTATTAACGAACTTGAATAATTAGCCGTTCACTGTTGACATATCGGGGTAACGCTCACCGATAGTAATTCCAATAGGTGCTACCTCATTTAACTCGGCAAGGTCATTTGCGCTGAGTGAAATATCTAAAGAAGCAATATTTTCTTCAAGTCGTGAAACTTTGCGAGTCCCGGGAATTGGAACTACATCGTTCCCTTGAGCCATCACCCAGGCTAAAGCTAACTGAGCTGGTGTGGCATTCTTCTTTTTAGCAATTGTTTTTACTGCATCAACAATCTTGAAATTCTGTGCGAAGTTATCACCTTGAAAGCGTGGGTAGGTGCGGCGTCTATCTTCTGGCGCTAAGTCATCGAGTGACTTAATTACTCCGGTAAGAAAGCCTCTACCAAGTGGTGAGTATGGGACAAAACCTATTCCAAGTTCACGTACAGTTTTAAGAATGTCATTTGCTTCTACATCACGTGACCATAGTGACCATTCAGTTTGAACAGCCGTAATTGGGTGAACGGCATTTGCCTTACGAATAGTTACAGGTGACGCTTCAGAGATTCCTAAGTATCGAACTTTTCCTGCCTGAACAAGTTCAGACATAGCTCCCCATGTTTCTTCGATGGGAGTGCTTCGATCTACACGGTGTTGATAATACAAATCTATATAGTCAACCTTCAGACGGCGCAATGAATCATCACAAGATTTACGAACATAATCTGGCTTTCCACTTATGCCTTTCCATGAGCCATCAGCATCACGCACATTTCCATACTTAGTGGCAAGGATTACTGAATCGCGCTTTGACTTGATCGCATTTCCAACTAGTTCTTCATTTGTGAAAGGACCGTATATGTCGGCGGTATCAATAAAGTTGCCTCCAAGCTCAAGGAAACGGTGAATGGTCGCTATAGATCCCACCTCATCGCCTGGTCCGTAGAACTCAGACATTCCCATGCAGCCAAGTCCGATTGCCGATACTTCTAAGTCGCGTAATTTTCTAGTTTCCATATAGCGAGATTACCCCTCCCGATCATAATAAGCATCAAACTTATGAAGATCGTGATGGAGCCAGTCAAGCAATAGTGGTTATAGGTGCTCCCGCAGGAATGGGTGCTATCACTGCGAAAGGTTCGCAAGTAGGAAGAACGCAGCTCTGATACCTTGTTCTCATGCTGGGTGCGAACAAAGAAACGAATCAACTGCCGCTGATTAAACGTCGTGTTATTGATTTTATGCGCATCAACACATATGCCTGTCTCTAATTTTCCTTCAATCCCTGCAAAAAAATTCTATTAAGTAAACCTAAGGAGAATTATGAAGATTTATGACAATATCAGCCAGGTCTTTGGAAATACGCCACTTGTGAAGTTCCAACGCTTATTTGGCAGTAGCAAGGCCATTATCGTTGGCAAGCTTGAGTTTTATAATCCAACGGCATCTGTCAAAGATCGGCTCGCTGTTGCAATGGTCGATGATGCCGAAAAGAGTGGCGCACTGAAACCCGGTGGCACAATCGTTGAAGCCACTAGCGGAAATACTGGCATAGCACTTGCATCTGTTGGTGCTGCGCGTGGTTACAAAGTTGTACTCACAATGCCAGATTCAATGTCAAAAGAACGTCGCGTGTTACTCCGCGCACTAGGTGCTACTTTGGTTCTTACTCCAGCCGCAAGTGGCATGAAAGGCGCGATTGAGAAGGCAGAAGAAATTGGTAAAGAACAAGGTGGCGTACTTGTTCGTCAGTTTGAAAACCAAGCAGGCCCTGCAATTCATCGCGCAACTACTGCTGAAGAAATTTGGAATGATACAGATGGTCAAGTTGCTGCAGTTATCATGGGAGTTGGAACCGGTGGAACTATTACTGGTGTCGGCCAAGGATTAAAAGAGAAAAATCCTGCAATCAAAATATTTGCAGTCCAGCCTGCAGCGTCACCAGTCTTGACTGGCGGATCGCCTGCAGGTCACCCACTACAGGGAATTGGAGCAAACTTTGTTCCTGCGGTTTTGGATACAAAGATTTACGATGAAGTTCTCTCTGCGCCAAATGAAGAGTCATTTACATTTGCAAAACGTGCTGGGCAAGAAGAAGGAATTCTTGCTGGTATCTCATCAGGTGCCGCTCTGTGGGGAGCATCTCAAATTGCAGATCGCCCAGAGTTTGCAGGAAAGATTATCGTCGTCGTTATGGCTTCTTTTGGAGAGCGCTATCTTTCAACTCCTCTCTACAAAGAGTTTCTTGACGAACCCGTTTCTGCAAATATTTAAGAATTATTAATAATTATGAGCAGTGTAATTTCACGAATCCGCGAAGATCTTGATGCCGTCATGCTTCGAGATCCCGCCGCTCGTAATCAACTTGAAATTTTCATTACATATCCTGGTGTGCACGCGCTATGGGCTCACAGAGTTGAGCATTGGCTATGGAAGAGAAAATTAAAATTTATCGCTCGGATACTTGCTAGTCGTACACGTAAGAGCACGGGAATTGAGATTCACCCAGGCGCTGTGATTGGTAGGCGAGTTGTTATTGATCATGGGATGGGTGTGGTGATCGGTGAAACCTCCATTATTGGTGATGATGTGATGATCTATCACGGAGTCACGTTGGGAGGCCGCACGGCGACTAAAGGTAAGCGCCATCCCACAATTGAAAATTCTGTATTGCTTGGAGCAGGTTGCAAAATTTTGGGCAATATTACGATTGGTGCAAACAGCACAATCGGCGCTAATCAAGTAGTAGTGAATTCAGTATCAAAAAATACTGAGCTTGAATTCAATATTTAGCAACACTTTTATTAATACTTTAAGCGTGCATAAGTAAAAATAGCGATTCGCTAGACTGACCTCATGAATTTGAGGAAAGCAGATAAGCAGCAGAGGGCTTGGATAGTGAGAGTACTTATTCGCTTTCGCCAAGCATTTGTTGACCGCTGGTACTGGGTTCAGCAGGTTCTAGTCACTGCATTTGCTGCTGCTCTTTCTTGGCAAGTCGGCGACCATATACTTAAAAATGGAGGCGTAGTTGCAGCCATTGTTGCCTCACTTACAGTTCGTTCTTCACTACATAAATCTGTCCGCGAAGGTTTTGGGCAAGTCATTGGTTCATCCGTCGGTGCTGGAGCAGCACTTGCTTCTGTGCACTTTTTTGGGTTAGGTCTCATCACTGTAGGTTTAACAGTATTAATTTGTTTGATTGCAGCGCGCGTACTTCACCTTGGAGAAGTAGCAGCAATTAACGTTCCAGTTACTGCCCTGATTGTTATCGGCCCGGGGTTGAGTCAAAACAACGCGGCGGATCGTTTAATATCAACAATTACTGGTGCACTGATTGCCATTGTCTGTTCTATCTTCGCTCACCCTAAAACTCCAGCTGGCCGCACGATTGACCGTATCTCATCTTTAACAGATCGCTCTGCTGTATTGCTAGCGAGAATGGCAGAGGGAGTACTTGAAGATTTTTCTCAAGACAACACGGGCCGCTGGCTTGCTAGAGGGCGATTACTTGCTGAAGAGATCCCAAGTATTAGAAGTCAGGCACTTGAAGCGAGAGTTTTTGCGAAGTGGCTTCCAACAGTGCGAAGTGAAAATGCCGAAAAACTATATTTGCGAGGTGTTGCTGTTGAGCACACGATTATCCAGGTTCGAGCAATTTCCCGAGCATTATTTGATATTGCTCTTAACGGTGGACTCGATGAAGTAATCGCTTCAGAAATAGCAATGGTACTTTCAACAGTAAGTTATGCGCTTTCAGTAAGCACTGAGAATTTTAAATTTGATCCTTATGCACGACTGAAAGACCCGATTACAGGCGAAATTCGAATGTCGGCAGAACAAGCAACCGCTACAGTCATAAATAATGCTGATCACTTTGAACAAGGCCAGTTGGCAAGAATTATGACTGTTATTTCGAGCGTTATGGTAATCGCTGATTCACTTGATCAAATATCTCCAGCCATCCGCAAGGTGCCAACACCCCAAGGGCCAACAAGCCAGCAGATACTTTCTAAATCACCGATTGATCAAGCAAAGATATGGCAGCAGCGCTTATTTAAGTTACTTCCTACACCTATTCGTAAATATCTTGAATAGTAATTAATTACTTATAGCGCTTGGCGTTGGTGATGCGCTTGGCGTTGGTGATGCGCTTGGCGTTGGTGATGCGCTTGTAGTGGCAGCACCTGTAAATGGCGCCCACACAAGCCACTTTGTGATCGGCTTCATTTCGTTTGAGACAAATTGGTAAGTGTGGCCACCAGGTGACATATTAATTACGTAACTTGCTTTCTTGGCTTTTAGTTTTGCTCCCCATGCTGCTGCTTGTCCGCGAATTAGAATATTAAAATCTTGTGGTGACTCACCAAGAAACCATCGGGAGCTATCTGCAGTTTTTAAGAAGTTATTTGGCTTTTGGAATGCAACCTTCATAGTTTGTTCTTTAATTTCACCATATGCATTTGTTAGATCATCGGTAACAAAATATCCAGCAAGGGTGATAATTTGGCCATATAAATCTGGATGATGAAGTCCGATAATGGCTGCCCCATAACCACCCATGGAAAATCCCAAGATTGCTCGATCTGTGCTAGGTCGAATATTCTCGCCTTCAACAGCAGCGATTACATTTTTTGTCAGCCATGTTTCAATCATCGCTTTATGGTCAAATGAATCCGCCCACTCAGAATCAATATGTGTTCGTGCATTTCCATCGGGGTAAACAGCAATAAACGGAGGCATCCCATTTTTGAAATCAGTCGCAAGTTCATTAATAGTTGCTGACATCATCCCGCTTGGAGTTCCAGGCCAACCATGCAGCATATAAACCACTGGAAGATTTGGAATTTGCTCGCTTGGTACTGGAGGTGTCCAGATATAGACATTTCGAATAGGGAAGTCCGTTTCAGGGCTTGGCACTTTTAATACAACGAGGCTCCCGGGATACTCCTTTGCCTGTGCGCCAGTGAGAAACAAAGTGGAGAGTCCCACAAGAAGTACTGGAGTTAGCCACTTCACTCTGTTCATTGCTATAGCCTAATAGAATCTCTAGCTACTTTTAAATAACAACATCCATGCTGTTATTTTCTGAGATTTAGCAGTGGAGGAGTAAAAGTGGTACACTTCTGCTGTGAAACTAACTGGGTCTGGGGCAATTGCTATTGCAGTATGCCCACTTCTTATTTTTTCGGGAGTTTTTTTATCATCAACTGCCCATGCAGGAGCACCCACTCCAGCAGTAATCTCTGGGTCCACGCGAGCAGGTTTGCAACTAGCACTTGCTGATGCGCAAGCAAATAAAATGCAAGCATTAGCCGCAGCTGGAAATAATAAAGCTGCAAGAAAAGCAGCAGCATCTCAATATAAAGAACAAATTAAAGCCATTAAGAAAGCAATTGCTGCTGCAGAAAAGTAATTTGTTTGGTTTTATCCAATAAATTCTGGAGCTGTCTCACTATATTCGTGTGTGCAGCTCAAATTAGATGGCATTTGAGAACACTCATGGCATAGCAAAATTAATGAGTGGCAAGAAGCAGTCGAGCAATTGCGAAAATCTTTTGTAGCCGCACCGCACTTTTCACATTCCCCGATTACCTTAGTTTTATCGCTGAAGTTGATAGCCATACGTCCATCGAATGTGTAGAGAGAACCCTCCCAAAGTCCGTCATCCCCATATTTCTTTCCATAGCGAACGATGCCGCCTTCTATTTGATAAACCTCTTTAAAACCACGCTTAACCATAACTGAGGACAATATTTCACACCGAATCCCGCCCGTGCAGTAAGTAACAATTGGCTTATCTTTTAAGTGGTCGTATTTTCCGCTCTCGATTTCTTCAACGAAATCCCTACTTGTGGTTACATCGGGCACCACTGCATTTTTAAAGCGGCCAATTTTTGCCTCGAAAGCATTGCGACCATCAAAGAAGACAACATCATCCCCTCGCGATTCAACTAATTTATTTACCTCATACGGCTTAATATGTTTGCCACCATCTACCACACCATTTTTATCGACATCTACTTCATGGGGTGATCCAAATGCGACAAGTTCACTTTTTACTTTAATACTCAGGCGTGGGAACTCATTTCCGGTTCCATCCGACCATTTGAAATCAATATTTTTAAAACCGGGGTATTTCTTTGTTGCGTTGACATACTTCTTAAGTGAAGGAAGGTTTCCACCTAATGTTCCGTTAATTCCATGAGGAGCGATAATGACTCGTCCCTTAAGTCCCACCGATTCAGCAAGTCCTTGCTGCCAAAGGCGAATTGCTTCTGGGTCTTCTAGGGGTGTGAAGCCATAAAAAAGAATGACTTTCTCTAGATTCTTGCCCCGGGTGAATTCCATGACTGAATTCTAACTCTGTTTTCAAGTTTGCCCAATTTTCTCCCTTAAATACCTTGAGCAGTACGATTCATGTGTGAGAAGTAAGCGCGAAACTTTCTGGGAAAGAGTCTTTGCGAGCACGGTTGTCATTTATACGTTTTGCGCAACATTTATTGTCTATAAAGAACTTAGAAAGTACGGTACAAACTGGGTTATATATTTCATAATTGATCTTCCAACTTCGTGGTTTTACGGAATCGCAGTTTCTCGGTTAGTTGGCTCATTTGTTAAAAAGCGTTGGAATCAAGTTCAAAAATGGGCATGGCTTGCAGCTATTAATTTTGTACTCCCACAACTCTATATATTGATCAGTGCGCGGAAAGCACCCCATACCGTCTATCTTATTATCTATGTAGTTATAGCAGTTCTTGCGATGTTTGCTCTTGGAGGGATAATTTCGCAAATAAAAGTTGCAAAAAAAGAGGAAAAATAGTGAGTACAGAGTCAAAAATTAGATTAGAAATATGCAGTAAAAGTCCGCAAATATTATTCCCTGTGAGTATTTCAGAACTACAAAACCCTTAGCAGGTAGATGTACGGCTCAAATGTGTGGAGGAGAGATATTTGCATTGTGCTCAGGAGAGGACTGAATATTTCTGTGGTTTAAAACTTCTTTTGAAGACGAGGCATCCTTAGAGGCACTTAAGATAGTGTGTTTAATTTTTTTTAGCTTAAATCCAAAATTTAATAAATTTCCTTCTTATAGGAATGTATATGGCCCATTAAGTAGCTTCATTAATAAGCACTAGAAACTTGGGGTTTTAATTCGCTAGGGGAGTTGTCCTATATATTTTTTATAGCCTGACTCCCAATTGGTCATAAACACCGATTGTGCAGTTTTGAGTGTAATTTGGCCAGCGCAGAGTAAGTCATGCATTCGATTTTCTAGTTGATCTTTGACCGTTGCACCCAAGCGAATATTCCTAGGCTCTGGCCACAAGTTTTGAACACTTGAAGGACTTCCTCCAACTTCTAGTGGCACCTCATGATCTTCTTCATAGTTTTTGAGTGACATATCACTATTTAAGTTATAACCACTATGCAACTGTGAATATTTTAATTGGTTGGTGTATGTAACAGGAGGCCTAACGGTTGCAGTCCAGCCATGGATGCAGACATTGCTATGAATATTTGCTTGTGTTACTTGTGGATTGGTCATTCCTGGTGTGAGCACTTTGTTAGGCAAACCGCTCTCCTGGGAATATGGCCCTGCTGCGCAAGCTGCTAGGCCAATTGTTGCGACAAAAAGAACTCCACCAGCAAATGAGGCAATTAGTTTCGATGCCCGCCTTCTGATATTTGATTCGTAGATGCTGACCTTAATAACTCTTTTCTTTCTTGTTAATGACACTTAAATCCAAACTCACTTTCAACTTCAGCGGGCACTTTGCCACATCCAACATTGGCTGTTCCAAAATCTGCAATCACCCACTGCTTATTGCCAACAGTAGCAAAACCATATCCATTGTCCGTTACTGGTAGATAAGGAACTGTGGTAAAAATTAACCATTGTGGATTAATTTTTGAACTTCGAACACCTGTAACAGCAGCAAAATAATCATCACTTTGCATTTCTGTATTTTGCACAACTGTAGTTAAGTCATTAATTGTTGTTTGGGGCACTAAGTTGCCACCCGGATACGAATACCCTGCTGGCTGTGGACTATTTGGGTATTGTCCAAGCAATTTCCATGGGATATATACCTGGCTTAACTCACCTGGTTTTGGGTCGCTCCATTTTAAAAACCATCCCGCATCCGTACTTATCCCGGTCGGTAGTTTTAGTTGAAGCTGGCTTTTCACTGCTTCAGTTTTCCAGTTAATGAGCTTTGGATGATTTTTTGCAAAAGTATTAAGGAGTAGGTTAATTCCTGTCACTAAATTAGAGCCATTTGGCCTTGCATCTCCTGAAGGAGGTCCACATGCACTGAGTAAGAGTATGAGAATAGCGCTACCTAATACTCCACTTACCTTGCACTTTTTCATACTCAAATACTACGCCAGATTCTCATGTAAGAAATTTATGACCGAATCCACAAGAGAAGTTATCCCCACCTTAGTTGCTTATTAAGCGCCTAGCATCACCATAAGCACTTTGCTTTGGGTATGGAATTTGGCCCTCTTGATGCGCTTATGAAAGACCCGTCTGTAGAAGAAGTGTGGATTAATTCACCTCACAGAATATTTATTGCCCGAGAGGGCGTTAGTGAATTAACAAATCTTGTCCTAAGTACTCAAGAGGTGCAAGATTTAGTTGAGCGATTACTTATGTGGGGCGGTCGGCGCCTTGATCTTTCTCATCCTTTTGTTGATGCTAGGTTGCCCGATGGCAGTAGGTTGCATGTAGCAATTCCTGAGGTTACAGCTGCTCACTGGGCAGTGAACATTCGCAAACACCTCATACGAGGAAAATCCTTACAAGACCTAGCATCACTAGGAGTGATGACAGATGTGATTGCTCTCTATTTACAACGTGCAGTTGTTAGTGGATTAAATATTTTAGTTAGTGGTTCAACCCAGGCAGGTAAAACAACATTGCTAAATGCATTAGTAAGTGCGACTCCTTTGCACAACCGTGTTATTACGATTGAAGAAGTATTTGAACTCAAACCAAAGCTTCCTGATTGTGTTGCCCTCCAAACGAGACCAGCAAATTTGCAGGGCGAAGGTGAAATCCCACTTCGTAAACTCATTAAAGAAGCACTAAGGATGAGGCCATCTCATCTTGTGGTTGGGGAAATTCGAGAAGCAGAAGCTCTGGATCTTCTAATTGCACTCAATTCAGGTTTGCCTGGGATGGCGACTATCCACGCGAACTCTGCAAAAGATGCTATAGCGAAGTTACAAACTCTACCTTTACTTGCTGGTGAAAATATTTCTTACAAATTTGTAGCACCGATTGTGGCTTCAACTATTGACCTTGTAGTTCATACGACAATATTGCGAGATAGTGGTGAAAGGCGGATTGTCGAAATTGCACATGTCACAGGAAGGGTAGAAAATGAACGAGCGGAAATTGAACCTTTATTTACATACGAAAACGGTATTTATCTTAATGGTTTGGGGGATCCCAATCGAATTCTCAAGGATAAAGGATTTACTAAAACTAATTCAGTACCAAATAAATCTCAGGATAGCAATAAGATGAAATTAGGTACTTTGTGATGATAATTAATGAAATGCATACTCTTGATTTGGTATTATCTCGACAAATTAAATCAATTAAATTTGTTTCAATTCACACAATAACAAGCGCAGTAGGATGCTTTTTGTTTGCATTTGTAATAATGGGTTCCAGAACACTCTCATTTCCATTTGCGATATTAGGAATGACAATCCCGTATTTGTATACACGAAGAAAGTTAGATCGAGAGAAGGCAGCGCTTTCAGTAATCTGGCCTGAATTGCTAGATCACATGATTTCAGGCTTACGTTCAGGCCTTTCCATCGCTGAAACGCTGATCGGATTAGGTTATAGAGGGCCTGAAATTTCTCGTTCAATTTTCATTGAGTGCGAAAAACTTCTTCGAAGTGGGGGAGGTGTTGCAGCTACTTTTGAATTCATCAAAAGTAACTTCGATGATCCAATTGCTGATCAGGTCTGTGAAGTATTGGACTTTGCTAGGGGTACTGGAAGTCGGGACACCGCTCTTACCTTACGCACCTTAGGTGATGCTATACGTAGCGATATTGCCGTTCGAGGAGAGATCAAGGCAAAGCTTGGATGGGTAAAGAATTCAGCACTTGTTGCCGCAATTGCTCCGTGGATTTTGTTAGCAATTCTTTCTGCTCAGCCAAGCACGGTATTAGCATTCTCAACTCCTACCGGATTTGTTATTTTGGCAGCAGGTGTACTTATGAGCGCTATTGCATATCTATGGATGGGTAAAGTTGGTCGAATTCAAGAGATCCCTAGAATTTTTTCTAATTACACTGGTATGCACACTGGGCCAAGGGAGATCTCTCAATGAGAGTGCTTCTTTTTATTGTTGTTCTTGGGCCTGCGTCAACATACGCATGTGCAGTTTTATGGATAGAATTTAGAGTAGAAATTATCACTGGATTTAATGGAATTACTTATAAGACAGAGACGAAAAAATCCCGAGATCTCATTGAGCTGGAATTTCCCTCAATAGTTGAGCTCTTTGCAATTCTCCTTGCCGGAAGCATGAGTCCGGCAACAGCATTACTTCGGATTAGTGAGCGAACTACAGGTGAATTTGCTTCAGTACTTCGAGATTCAGTTTCTGAAATTAAGGATGGAGCTAATTTTTCACAAACACTTGATGTAGTGAGTAGTCGAGTTAAGTCTCCAATGGTGAGGCGCTTTTGCGACTCACTTACTATCGCGATCGAACGAGGAACTCCTCTTTTAGATGTTGTACATCGCCAAGTGGAAGAAGTACGCCAGCAGCAGCGAAGTAAATTACTTGAGTCAGCCGGTAAAGCTGAGATTGCCCTAATGATTCCTGTCGTATTCCTAATCCTGCCAATTTCAGTTCTTTTTGCACTATGGCCTTCTTACTTTGCACTTGGTCGGACTGTTGGACTTTGAAGGTTCAAATTTTATTTAAATTCAAAATGAAAATCTAGGATAGGAGAAAAATGCAAGTAGATAAGAAAGTTCATTTAAGCGATCAAATAAAGATGTTTTTACTATGCAAGTATTTAGAAGGTAGGGATACAGTCACACACTTTATTACAGATGAACGCGGAGATGTTCCTGGCTGGGTCCTTGTTGTGCTTATGACAACTGGTTTGGTTACAGGAATTTGGACACTAGCAGCGCCAAGAATACAAAGTATTTTGCGCAATTCACTTGATTCAATGAATGGAATACAAGGATGAAGAAGTTTTTACACGATGAAAGAGGAAACGTTGAAAGTGCACTGACACTAATTCCTCTGATGATTCTATTTTTAAGTGTCCTGCAGTTAGGTATTGGAGTTTATGGTCGAATAACGACCGAGCAGAGTGTCCAAAGTTTTGTAGCAGTATCTGCTATGGGGCTTATTCCAGATACTTCTCTAATCAGTGCAGGCGTGGCGAGCATTCCCCTTCCAGGTGGAGGATCGCTTTTGATGGGAACAAATCAAACCTATATCCCATCGATAACACCTCTCTTGCCAAGTGGTGATCGCATTAAAAGTACTGGAATTGCAGTTCAAGAATGAAAAAATTCTGGTTATCACAGTTCATACACGATGATAAAGGAAGTGCTGTAATTGAAGTAGTAATACTAGCACTACCACTTTTTCTTCCGATTTTAATTTACTTTAGCGCAGTGGGTCATTCTTCTATGATCTCGGCAGATATACGTGAAATTGCCCAACAAAGTGCGCGCGCATATATAACAAGCCCAAGCCAAGATTTTGAGGATGCTAGATTACAAACAGTTATTAATAAATTTTCACAGTCTGTACTTATTCCTGATGGAATACGTGAAATTCCTGCCATCTCCGTTACTTGTTCAGCTAATCCTTGTTTAACTCCAGACAGTCGAGTTGAAGTTACTGTTCAACTCAGTCAGCCCGCTGGAAACATGTCTGGAATATTTCGCTTTATTAATGTTAGGCCACAAATATATACCGCTAGTGATATACAGATTGTCGATGCATGGCGGTAATGAGAATTATTAAACAGGCAATTCATGATGAAAGGGGATCGCTCTCAATTTTAATCATATCGCTCTTTTTACTCTTACTTGTTTTCTCATTTACAATTGTTGATATATCTGATGCCTATTTAGCAAAAAGGCAGCTAACAGAAATTGGCGATGTCGCAATTACTAAGGCTGCACATGCTATTTCACTCAATCGTTATTACTCTGGCGATCGTACACTTGATAGTAATAACCCGGACGGATCTAGCTACCGAGTTCCACTTGATTGCAATACTGCTGAAATCAATTTTCAGAATGAAATTTCTGTTTCTAGACTTCGTGGTTCGGGAGTTTCGATGGTGTCTTGGAGCTGTGGCAATGATCAGGTGGAAGCAACCATTATGGCGATGATCCTCCCTCTGATTACATTGCCTCTCGGAATCGGGTTCGCAACTAATGAAATTCATTCCACCATAGGTGCCACTTCAATTATTGGTGGCTCCCGTTAGCCGTTAGTCTTCTCTCATGGCAGTTCGTGAGTATTTGCAAGAGGTAAGGGCTCTTGACGCGACTCTCGTGAGCATTGAGAAGGTGTTAAACCTTCCCAAGTTGCATGCAGACGCCCTATCACTTGAAGCAGAAGCTAGTGCCCCTAATCTTTGGGACGACCCTGAGATTGCGCAGGTAATAACTAGTAAACTCTCACGTGTTCAATCAACGCTTAATCGTATAACAACAATTCGACGCAGACTTGAAGATATTCCAATTCTCCTAGAGCTTGCTCAAAATGAAAAAGACTCTAAAGCAATTAACGATGTGGGTAATGAACTTGATGATGTTACAAAGACAATTCGAGATTTGGAAGTTCACACGCTTTTAAGTGGTGAATATGATGATCGTGATGCCCTGGTCACAATCCGCTCTGAAGCCGGAGGAGTTGAAGCAGCTGACTGGGCTGAGATGCTTATGCGGATGTATTTACGGTACTGCGAACGCCATGTTTATAAAGTAGATGTGCTTGAAACATCATTTGCCGAGGAAGCTGGAATTAAATCAACGACCTTCCGGGTAAGTGCTCCATATGCCTATGGAACACTTTCAGTTGAGCAAGGTACACACCGTTTAGTTCGAATTTCACCTTTTGATAGTCAAAGTCGCAGGCACACTTCATTTGCAGGAGTTGAAGTTGTTCCAGTTGTTGAGCAATCTGACCATATCGATATTGATGAAAAAGAAGTTCGTGTTGATGTTTACCGCTCATCTGGACCAGGGGGACAAGGGGTTAATACAACTGACTCGGCAGTGAGAATTACCCATATATCAACCGGAATTGTTGTTTCATGCCAAAATGAACGTTCACAGATTCAGAACAAAGCAACAGCAATGGCTGTCTTGCAATCAAAACTTCTTGCGAGGCGTAGACAAGAAGAGCGGGCACGCATTGATGCTCTCAAGGGTGACAACAGTGGGTCATGGGGCAACCAAATGCGTTCGTACGTACTTGCGCCCTACCAAATGGTCAAAGATCTTCGTACAGATTATGAAGTTGGAAATCCAGCGGCTGTTCTTGACGGAGACCTTGATGGATTCATTGAGGCTGGAATTCGCTGGAGAATGAGCCGAAGCTAATTACTTTTACGCCTACTTGGCCGCGAAGTATGTAGATATTCACAGCCACGGTTGCTTGAATTTCCCAAGATTCTCCTCATTGACTTACTAAACTACATGAGTGATTAAGTTTGAAAATGTAAGCAAGATGTATCCCAAGCAGGACCGAGCTGCCCTTGATCGAGTCAGTATTGAGATCACTAAAGGCGAATTTGTCTTCTTGGTAGGCCTTTCTGGCTCAGGAAAATCAACTTTCTTAAGGCTTGTTCTGCGGGAAGAGCAACCAACTGCTGGCACTATTGTTGTTGCTGGAAAAGATCTCGGCACATTAGCTGACCATAAAGTTCCGGAGTTACGCCGCCAAGTAGGAACTGTTTTTCAGGATTTTCGATTGCTGCCAAATAAGACAGTCTTTGAAAACGTTGCTTTTACACTTCATGTACTTGGCTATTCTCAAAAAGAAATTAACCGTGAAGTACCAGAAGTATTGGAATTGGTAGGGCTTGAAGAAAAAGGTGATCGTAAGCCGAGTGAGCTTTCAGGTGGTGAACAACAGCGAGTGGCAATTGCCCGCGCTTACGTGAGTAGGCCAATGATATTAATTGCTGATGAACCAACAGGAAATTTGGATCCAGCGACAAGTGTGGGGATTATGAAACTTTTAGATCGGATCAATCGTGACGGCACCACCGTGGTCATGGCGACCCATGATGCAGGAATTGTCGATCAGATGCGTAAGAGAGTTATTGAACTAGATTCAGGACACGTTACTCGCGATCAGCTTCGCGGTGTTTACGGATATACAGGTTAGAGTAAATCCATGCGCGCTGGCTTTGTATTTAGTGAAGTCCGGATTGGACTGCGTCGTAACCTCACAATGACCTTTGCGGTAGTCATTACTGTTGCTATTTCACTGACACTTCTTGGTGTTGGCTTTTTAGCAAATTCACAAGTGCGTGTAATGAAAGACTATTGGTATGACAAAATTGAAGTATCAGTCTTTTTATGCGGAACACTTTCTGAATCATCTTCTTGCTCAGGTGGTGCTGTAACAGATGCGCAGCGCACATCTATCCAGAATGATCTACAGGCATTGCCAGTTGTGCAGAATGTCTATTACGAATCACAAGCGTTGGCATACCAGCATTTTCAGGAGCAATTTAAAGGTTCTGCTTTAGCTCAAAATGTTACAGCAGGCCAATTGCCTGAGAGTTTTCGTGTCAAGCTCAAAGATCCCACCCAGTACCCGGTTATCCAAAGTGCATTTTCTGGACGCCCGGGTGTTGATACCGTGCAAGATCAGAGAACAATTCTTGATAAATTCTTTAAATTACTCGCAGTACTAAGAGATGGCGCTTTACTCATCGGTATTGCATCTGTATTAACAGCAGCGCTCTTAATTAGTAATACATTACGTTTAGCAGCGTTTAATAGACGCAGAGAAACTGGTGTGATGAAGCTCGTAGGTGCTTCATCGTTTTCGATTCAACTTCCCTTCCTACTTGAAGGGTTGATGTCAGCAGTAATTGGCTGGGCTATATCTACTGGATTTTTGGCGGGGTTTAAAGCCCTTGTTGATTCAAGAGTTGCGCCACTGCTTACATTTACTCGTTTCTTTTTATGGTCAGATGTATGGGTTGCATCAGCATTATTGCTAGGGGTTGGACTTTTTGTGTCAGCACTTGCATCTATTTGGACACTTCGTCGCTATTTGAAGGTCTGATTCTGTACCCTGATTTCACGTAGATTGGGTGGTTTGTCAGCGTTACCCGCGTGTCGCTTATGTATGACTTCACTTTTAGGGTGTTTACCAAGGCGTAATCTAGACATGCATTCCCCACCGACTTCCCCATAAGTCAATTGAAGGGAACTCAATGTCGCTATTTTCTTGGACACTTCATGGAAGCGGATCAGCAATCAAGCCAGGAGAAGTCGTACTACCTGAAGAACGACTCACATGGCCTAGGACTATCGGAATTGGTATTCAACATATTGTTGCCATGTTTGGTGCAACATTCTTAGTTCCAATCCTCACTGGTTTGCCACCAACGACAACCTTGTTCTTCTCAGGCGTCGGAACAGCACTCTTCTTATTAATTACTCGCAATAAGCTCCCAAGCTATCTAGGTTCATCATTCGCCTTTTTGGCTCCGATTGCAGCCGCTGTTACTAAGGGTGGAATGGCTGTAGCACTTGGTGGAGTTGTAGCAACGGGAGTATTACTTGCTGTTGTTGGCTTAATTGTGAATACATTTGGTATCGGATGGGTCAACTGGCTACTTCCACCAGTAGTTACTGGATCAATTGTCATGATCATTGGTCTCAACTTAGCCGGCGCAGCAAAAGGTAATTTCCAAAAAGGCCCACTTGTTGCCATCGTGACTCTTATTGCAGTTGCACTTATCGGAGCAGTCACAAAGGGCTTTATTAATCGAATTAGCATCTTCGGTGGAGTCGTTGTGGGATATGTATTTGGAATCATTCATGGAGATGTGAAATTTGATGCTTTCAAGGGAGCTAAGTGGGTTGCAATGCCACATTTCACAAGTCCATCATTCAAAATGAGCGCAATTGTTCTCTTTTTGCCAGTAGTTCTCGTTCTTATGGCAGAGAACGTTGGTCACATTAAAGCTGTCTCAGCAATGACCGGCAGAAATTTGGATGATCAAATCGGCAAGGCACTCTTTGCTGACGGCGTAGCAACAACACTTGCTGGTGTTGGCGGCGGTTCAGGAACAACAACCTATGCTGAAAACATTGGAACAATGGCTGCCACGAAGATT
>CAIUHY010000001.1 GCA_903899145.1 uncultured Actinomycetes bacterium | reverse complement strand
TGTTAATTCCGTTTCAAGCTCACTGATTCTTGAAACTCTTCGCTCTAACTGCTTTTCAATGCGAGCTAACTCTTTTTTAGCAGCCTTTTGCTCAAGAATAGTGGCAGCTTTCTTTTCTGCTGCTTTTGGTTTATTGACTTGGCTTGCCTTACGTAACTCAAGATATTCATCAATTCCTCTAGGCAAATCGCGCAATGACTTATCTCCTGTTAAACCAACAAAGGTGTCACATACCCGTTCAAGGAAGTAGCGATCGTGAGAAATAACAAGCAGCGTGCCTCCAAAAGAGTCTAATAAGTCTTCAAGAGCGGTGAGGGTTTCAACGTCAAAATCATTTGTTGGCTCATCAAGGAGTAAGACATTTGGGCTGTCCATAAGTAATCGTGTGAGTTGAAGCCTGCGGCGCTCACCGCCTGATAGATCACCCACAGGAGTCCACTGTTGGTCTTTGTTAAACCCAAGTCGCTCGCAGAGCTGACTTGCAGATAATTCTTTTCCGTTACCAAGTTCAACACGCATGGCAATTTTTTCTACTGCCTCAAGTACTCGCCACTTAGGATCTAACTCTTCTAAATGCTGTGATAAAAATGCTGGTTTAACAGTTACTCCAGTTATTAACTTTCCTGCATTTAGCTTATGTCCACTGGTGAGCGCTCGTATGAGCGTTGTCTTGCCTGCACCGTTTACTCCAACAATTCCAATTCGATCTCCAGGACCGATATTCCAATAAATTGAATCAAGTAGCTCTAGATCTCCTGCGCTGATTGATGCTTGATGAAGTTCATAGACGGTATTGCCTAAACGGTTGGCCGCGAAGTTAAGCAGCTCTGCTTCATTGCGAGGTGGTGGTTCGTTAGCAATAAGTGTGTTTGCTGCTTCAATACGAAACTTTGGTTTAGCAGTTCTTGCAGGAGCGCCCCTGCGTAGCCATGCAAGTTCTTTGCGAATAAGCATGTTTCGCTTACCATCTTCAACACCAGATTGGCGTGAACGTTCAGCTTTTGAAAGAACAAAAGCAGAATAGCCGCCCTCGTAAGACAATACTTTTCCATCTACTACTTCCCAAATTTGATCTGAAATCTCATCTAAGAACCACCGGTCGTGGGTAATAACAACAACAGATAAGTTATTACGCGAGCGCAGGTGGCTAGCAAGCCATGCAACACCTTCCACATCTAAATGGTTTGTTGGTTCATCTAAAAGAATAAGCTCTAGATCATCCACAAGTAGCTTTGCAAGATTTACTCTTCTGCGCTCACCACCTGAGAGCGAATGGAAATCACGATCAAGTAAGTCATCAGTATGGCCACCAAATAATCCGGCGAGTACTTCACGGATTCTGCTATTACTTGCCCACTGGTGAACAGGAATATCACCGAGAACTACCTCGCGCACCGTTGCGCCCTGCGCAGCGGTGTCAGTCTGGCTTAATATCCCAATACGAACAGCATTTGATTTCGCTACGCGCCCCTCATCAGGCTCAAGAGTGGAAGCCATAATCTTAAGCAGAGTGCTCTTTCCGCCACCATTTCTTCCAACAATGCCAATCCGCTCGCCCTCATTAACACCGAGTGAGACGTTATCAAGCAGCGGGCGGATATCGAAGGCTTTAGATACCGACTCTAAGTTGAGTAGGTTCATTAATTATTCGATGGCGCAGACCCCAAAGTAACGGTGTAAACACTTGTGCTGCCATCAGGCAATGTACAAGTGATTGTTACCGTTGAACCCGGTGCATAAGAGCGAATCTTTACAATCGCTGTTTGGCTGTCAGGAGTACGAGTGCCGCTGATCTTTGTCACGACTGCCCCTACTGGAATTCCAGCATTAGATGCTGCGCCCCCTGCAGTAACTTGTAAAATCTTTGCTCCAACACCCGTGTATGAATTATCAAAAGAAACTCCCAGTAATGGCCTTGTTGAAGTATGCCCAGGGCTTGTAATAATTTCATTGATTGTGCGTTGTGCTTCATTGATTGGAATTGCAAAACCAAGTCCAATAGATCCTGAAGTTGATTGACCACCGAGTGAAGCAATAGCTGAATCAATACCAACCATATTGCCTTGTGAATCTGTCAGCGGCCCACCAGAGTTACCTGGGTTTATTGGCGCGTCGGTCTGGATCGCATCCACGTAAGACTGTGCTGCTGCGCTACTGCTCTGTGTTGTAACAGGACGGTTGAGCGAAGAAACGATTCCTGATGTCACGGTTCCATTGAGACCAAGGGGAGAACCAAAAGCGATCACGGGATCACCAATAGAAAGCTTACTTGAATCACCAATTGGAATAACAGGAAGATTCCCTGTGTTGATATGAAGCACAGCAAGATCGTAGGAAATATCTCGTCCGACAACCGTTGCGGGGATGATAGTGCCATCATTGAGGGTAATAGATAACGAATAAGTATTGCCGGCAACTGTCATCGCGTCGATGACGTGATTATTTGTCACAACATATGAACCAGATGCATCTGATTTAATAATTGAACCAGATCCTGTATCGCCACTTCCATCGCTTGCTTTCACATTAACAGTCACAACGGATGGTTGAACTTTTTGAACTGTAAATTTAATTGTTGAACCTATGCCAAGAGTTACTGCAGAACGTCCACTTGGGCATGAGGTTGCAGTTGATGCATAAAGGGCACCAGTTTTCTTATCGGCACATGCGTTCACAATATTGCCAGAAAAACTAACCGCGGCAGTTGCAACTCCACCAGCTAGGACTGCTCCACCAATAAAGCCAATAGCAATCTTTGAAAACGTATTTAAATCTCTCAATCTACGCATTGCGTGATCAACCTTTCTAAGTTATCA